>CADBDO010000001.1 GCA_902793515.1 uncultured Erysipelotrichaceae bacterium
CTCATTTGAGCCGCCGCCGCGTGCGATGATTAAAATATCGATTTCAGTCGTTTCCGCTCTCCTGAGGGCCTTTAAGAGCTCTTTTGGGGCATCCTTGCCTTGGACGAGCGATGGAAAAACGAGAATTTCGCACAATGGCCAGCGTCTGGAGATGTTTTTGATGAGGTCGGCCTCTGCTGCGCTCTTATCCCCTACGATCAAACCGATGCTCTTTGGGAACTCTGGGATCGGTTTCTTATGCGAAATATCGAATAAGCCTTCAGCCTGAAGCTTCTTCTTAAGGGCTTCGAGGGCAAGCAAAGCAGCCCCTTGTCCGAACTTTTCTAGGGTTTTAACGGTGAAGTTATAGCGACCTCTGCCGACATATACGCTCACAGAGCCTAAGGCAATAACTTCGTCTCCGTTTTTAGGTTCAAATGGTAAGTATAGGTAGTTGTCACCCCAAAGAATGCATGGAATCACACTTTTCTTCTCGTCGACGAGATCAAAGAAAAAGCCGGAGTTATAGCTTTTCCAATTGCTAATCTCCCCTTTAACGTAAACGTTATGTAATTCCTCATCGCCATCTATCTTGGATTTGATGAGGGTGTTAAGAGCTGTGACGCTAAAATACTTATTCTGTTCCATTAAGCCAAGACCTTATCCAGAATCGCATTAACGAATTTATAGTCGTTATCGGACAGATATTTCTTGGCCAACTCAACTGAAACGTTGATGATGATGGCTTTATCTGTTTTCTCGACGCTGTAATAAGACTGGCAATAAGCAAGCAAAAGCAAAGCTTGCTCGAGAAGGTTGAGACGATCGAACGTCCACTTTCTCATGTTCTTCTCAAAAATCGGGATGATCTCTTGGTAATGTTTGACCATGGCCAAAACCATTTCCTTAACAAAAAAGTCACTATCCGCAAAAGACTTTTCGGTTAAACCGCTGACGATATCCTCGATTGGAGCTGGTAACTTCGCTTGGGAATAAGTCAGGACATCATAAATCGCGAAGAGCGCGACTTCATGAGCTTTGTTGCGAGATAGTGTTTTTTCCATAAAGATCAAGCCTCCTAATAAAGGCGTCTTAGTTTATCACATCTATTGAAAAGGGAAAGAGGAAACAAAAAGGGCGCCTCCATTTTTTGGTAGCGCCCAATATTACTTATGTAATCTTTCTCGCTTACTCGGCCTTGATCTTCTTTTTGGAAGACTTCTTAGACGGTTTCTCTTTCGAGACGCGAATCTCAACCGAGACAGGGACGGTTTCGCACATCATGGATATGCTATTGGAAACCTCTTCCTGAATCGAAGTGCAAAGATCTGCGATGGCGGTGATGTTATCTCCCACCACAACGTCCAACATGAAATCCACGCGGCCATCCTTCTTAAAGAAGGCTTTGACCGGACGAACAGCTGAGATGATGTTGCCAAGGCGGGTAAGCGCTTCTCCGTAGTTATTGATCTTAACGTGTTGGAGATTGTTGCTCGCAATGGTGACGATATTCTCGAAAGCTTTACGAGAAATACCCATCTTTCCAGCTTGCTGGTAATTGTTGAGGTAGTAGAAATCGCTCATGGGATTATTGTACTTAAAACGTTGACGCAAAGGAAGTGTTACGCGATGAGTTTGGCAATCTTAGCCGCAACTTTCTCAGCGGTGAAGCCACAGACATCCATGACTTGGTCAGCTGGAGCACTGTAGCCGAATTCATCCTGGGAGATGACGTTATCGGCGTATTTGTACCAGGAGAGTCCGCTTAACATCTCAATAGCAACACGCTTGGCTTTTGGAAGGGTGATGATTGCATCCTTCTTTTCCTGTGGGAGCTTATCGAAACGCTCGCAGCTTGGCATGGAGATGACGCTGGCTTTGATGCCTTTCTCCTTGAGAAGAGCGGCAGCATCAAGAGCAAGACCGACTTCACTGCCAGAGGCGATGAGTTCGAGATCGGCGTTCTCTTCCTTCTTTTCGACATAGGCGCCATCGGCAACGGTCTTGAGAGAAGACTTCTCGAGGTTGCGGAGGTTCTGACGGGAAAGGATGAGACAGACTGGGTGATCTTTGGTTTCGAGGGCTAAACGCCAAGCGGCGAAGCACTCTTTGGTATCGGCTGGACGGAGAACCTCGACGCCTGGGATGCTTCTAAGGGCAACAAGCTGCTCGATTGGTTCGTGGGTTGGGCCATCTTCGCCAACGGCGATGCTGTCGTGGGAGAAGAGATAAATGGCTGGTAAATGCTGGATGGCGCTCATACGGATGGCGTTCTTCATGTAGTCGCTGAATACTAAGAAGCAGCCGACATAGGTGGTTAAACCACCATGGAGCAAGATGCCGTTCTGGGCAGCAGCCATGGCGAATTCACGAATACCCCAGTTGACGTTCTTGGCGGAACGATGCTCGGCATCGAAGCCTGGGTCGCCTGGGATAGCGGTCTTGACGCTGGAGGCAACGTCGGCACTTCCACCAAAGGTGAATGGGATGTTGGCAGCGACTTCGACGAGCATACGGCCACTGGAATTACGGGTGGCTTCTGGTTTCTCGGCGACGGATGGATCAGCGAACTTGAAGGCAGAGATGTCGCGCTTGAAGGCGGCCTCGAAGACTTTCAACTCCTCTGGGTGGGCTTTGCCATAGGCGGCATATGCGGCCTTGTAGTCGGCATAAGCTTTGGCACCACGCTTGCCAAGGTTCTCATCGAACTCGGCGTAGGTGGATTCTGGAACGGTGAATGGAGGGAAATCGAAACCAAGAGCTTTCTTGGTGGCAGCGCCTAATTCCTCTCCTAAAGGAGAACCGTGGGTGGTGTGGCTTCCGGCTTTTGGAGAACCATAACCGATGACGGTGTTGATAAGGATCATGGTTGGAGCATCAGAATGCTTGCGGGCTTCGGTTAAAGCGGCATCGATCTCATCGAGGTCGTTGCCATCTTTGACTTCGAGGACATTCCACTGCATGGCTTTGAAGCGAAGGATCTCGTCTTCGGTCATGGAGTTGCTGGTTGGACCATCAAGGGTGGAAGTGTTCTTATCATAGATAAGGATGAGCTTTCCAAGCTTCTGCATGCCGGCAAGGGAGATGGCTTCCTGGGCAATACCTTCTTCTAAGCAGCCATCGCCACAGAGGCAGTAGGTATAGTGATTCATGATCTTCTCGCCTTCAGCGTAGGAAGCACGAATCTTTTCTTCGGCCATAGCCATACCAACGGCTTGGGCAACGCCCTGTCCTAAAGGACCACCGGTGGCATCAACGCCTTTGGTCCAGCCAAATTCTGGGTGGCCTGGGGTCTTGGAGTTGAGCTGACGGAACTGTTTGATGTCGTCAAGGCTGACTTCGTAACCAGCAACGTGGAGCATAGCGTAGAGAAGAGCGCTGTTGTGTCCGCTGGAGAGAACAAAGCGGTCGCGGTTGATCCATTCTGGATGTTTTGGATCGGCGACAATGTGGTTCTTATAAAGAACATAGAGGGCTGGAGCGATATCAAGCGCCATGCCTGGGTGGCCGCTGTTGGCCTTGTTGATCTCGTCGATTACGAGAGCACGGATAGCGCTGACTGCGAGCGCATCCTTTTCATTGAAGTGACTAATCATGTAATTCTCCTTAGTAGATTTTTAGTCAATTTATAGTTTCATTAATATTCTAAAGAATATTATTTACTCCTTCTTTAATTCGATACCAACAGTATCGAGTGCCTCTTGGCTAACGCCGGCCGGGGCTTTGGACATTGGATCCACGGCTTGAAGGTTCTTTGGGAACGCCTCGACATCGCGGATATTGTCAGTTCCAGAAAGGATCATGGACAAGCGGTCAAGGCCAAGGGCGAATCCACCATGCGGCGGCGCGCCATACTTAAAGGCGTCGATGAACCAGCCGAACTTCTTAGCAACGTCTTCATCAGATAAACCGAGAAGTTTGAAGATCTTCCACTGGGTATCGTGGTCGTAGATTCTTAAGGTTCCACCACCGGCTTCGTATCCGTTGATGCAGATATCGTAAGCGTAGGCGAGAACTTTTTCTGGATCGGTATCAAGGTATTGGAGATCCTCATCACGTGGACGGGTGAATGGGTGATGCTCAGCTGTGTACTGATCTTCGGTTCCTTCGATTTTATCGAACATTGGGAAGTTGATGACCCAAAGGAGATCGTAGGTGCCTGGCTTGATTAAACCCATTTCTTTGGCGAAGCGGGTTCTTAAGGCGCCAAGGCCGAAGTCAACATCACGGCGATATGGCGAGCCAGCGAATAAGACGAGATCGTCCTCGTTGAGGGCTAAGGTCTCGATCAATTCTTTCTGAGCAGCTTCATCCATGAACTTGGTGAAGGAACCGCTTAAGGCTCCACCGTTGTATTTAAGGGACATAACGCCCTTAAGACCGAACTTTCTGGCCTCGACCTGAAGTTCATCGAGAACCTTACGGCTCGTTTCGGTAGCGTGGTTAGGAATGACTATGGCGCGGATGTACTTGGCATCATCGAATCCAGCAAAGCTGGTTTTCTTCATTATGGCGTAGACATCTTTTAAGGTTAAGCCATAGCGTGTGTCAGGCTTATCGCTGCCATAAGTGTCCATAGCATCCCAATAATTGAGACGGCGAAGAGGAAGCTGGACGTCAAAGTTTACGATTTCTTTGAAGTATCTCTGAAGCATTCCTTCGCAAAGGGTAAGGATGTCATCTTGTTCCATGAAAGAACACTCGACGTCGATCTGAGTGAACTCAGGCTGACGGTCGGCACGTAAATCCTCGTCACGGAAGCACTTAGCAATTTGGTAATAACGCTCGATTCCACCAATCATAAGCAACTGTTTGAAGAGTTGCGGAGATTGAGGAAGGGCATAGAAAGAACCGTGGTGAAGACGGGATGGGACGATATAGTCACGCGCGCCTTCCGGAGTGGCCAAGTTAAGGATTGGGGTCTCCACTTCTAAGAAGCGGTTCTTATCAAGGTATTCGTGAGTAAGCTGGACGATCTTGGCTCTGACGCGGAGACGACGCTGCATCTCTGGGCGGCGAAGATCAAGGTAACGATACTGGAGGCGGGTTTCCTCCAAAGCATCGGTCTTATCTGCGATTATGAAAGGCGGGTTCTCGGCCTTGTTAACCACTTTAAGCTCTTTGACGATGATTTCGATCTCGCCAGTAGGAAGCTTTGGGTTTGGCACCTCTTTCTTCGAAACGGTGCCGGTGACAGAAATGACATACTCGTTTCTGACGTCAGGGACTTCGACCCCTTCTTTGATCATGAGCTGGACGATACCGGTGTTGTCGCGTAAGTCAATAAACTCGATGGCGCCGAGTCTTCTTCTGGTAGAAACCCAGCCAACAAGTTTTACTTCGCGGCCAACGTCAGATAAACGTAGCTCGCCATTGTAATCTGTTCTTTCCATTTTTTCTCCTTTCTTAATGTTCTTCGCAGCAATGATCGTGATGATGGTGATGTCCTTCATGGAAGACTTTATCGAGCTCTTCCTGAAGGTTCTCTAAAGAGATCTCCTTTTGTTCTTGGGTCTGGAGATTCTTGATCTTAAGGATGCCTTTGGCCATTTCTTCTTCGCCGACAATAAGAGCGAACTTGGCTTTTAAGTGTTCGGCTTTCTTGAACATAGCGCCGAACTTAAGAGCGGCTAACGGGGTCTCGGTTGAATAACCGAATGAGCGGCAAGCCATCGTGATTTCGAAGGCCGAATCGAGGACTTTGTCTCCGACAGGCATGACATAGAGGTCAACGCCTTCTTCGATGTGGTCAAGGAGATGGCTGTCTTCCATAAGGCTATAGACGCGTTCCAAGCCCATGGCAAAGCCAACGCCGGCCAAATCTGGTCCGCCAAGACCTTTGATGAGTCCGCCATAGTGACCACCGCCGCAAACTGCGCCGTAGTCTTTGTTTTCTGGGCTGGAAAGGTGAATTTCGAAGACGACTTCGCTGTAGTAATCAAGTCCACGGACGAGGTTTTCATCGATTTCGTAATCAACACCCATGGCGTTGATGATGTTTAAGGTTTCATAGAAACGCTTCTCGCTGGCTTCGCTGAGATAGTCTTTGATTCTTGGAGCGCCTTTGGCGATTTCCTGATCGTGCTCAACTTTGCAATCGAGGATTCGAAGAGGATTGAGCTTGATACGCTCTTTGCAATCGTCGCACATCTCGTCGAGATGCTCGCTGAAGTATTTGACCAAAGCTTCGCGGTAAGCGGCTCTGGTTTCGTTGTCTCCAAGGGAGTTGATCTTAACTTTGACGTTCTCAAAGCCAAGCATCTGAAGGGCACTGACAGCTAAGCAAATGCACTCGGCATCGGCTCTTGAGCTATCTAAACCGACTTCTTCGACACCAAATTGGTGGAATTGGCGGTAACGGCCAAGCTGTGGTCTTTCGTAACGGAAAGCCGGGCCTTGGTAATAAAGTTTGAGAGGCAAATCCCCTGCATAAAGCTTGTTTGAGATGATGGCACGCATGACACCAGCAGTGAATTCTGGACGGAGGGTGATGCTGCGGTCACCTTTATCAAGGAATGTATACATTTCCTTGCGAACGATGTCGCTGCCCTCGCCCGTTCCACGAGCAAAGACTTCGGTGTATTCCATCGAAGGGACAATTATCTCCTTATAACCGTATAATTCGCAAGCCGCTCCTAAAACGGCCTCGATGTAACGCATGCCGATGGCTTCTTTGCCATAGATGTCGTGTGTACCTTTGACTGGCTGATAATTTGGCATGTAACTTTCCTTTCTATTTCATGACGCGTTCAACGTTGTAAACGCCTTTGATTTCGAGAATGGTTTGGAAGACCTGTAAGATTGTAGCACTATCGCTCACATAAATGGTGAGGTTGACTACGTCATTCATCGTTTTTTCCATTAAATGGATCTTTAAGTCGGTGACGAGGACACCTCTCGTTGAGAGGGCGCCCATGATATCGACAAGAAGATTCGGACGGTCGTTGGCGTAGATCCTAATAAGCGCCGGGAATTTCGATGTGACGCCTAGATCTGGATTCCAATGAACGTCGATGAGACGTGGTTTTCCCTTGGAAACGTTCGCACAAGATGTTCTATGGACGACAATTCCTTTTCCGTTCACAACGTAACCGATGATGTCGTCTCCAGGCACAGGCGTGCAGCACTTCGCCAATGAAATCGCGATATTGTCGACGCCATTGACCAAAACCGGTGTTTTTGAATCGCTTTTTACAACGGAAACAAGGTTTGGCTTGGAAGTTCTCTTACGCACATGTAAGAAGTCGACGATAGCAAGAGGCGCTGGGTTTCTGTTAGCGACAAGCTCGTAGAGACCATCAAGCGTTTTAACGTTGAAGTGCTCGAGAGTCTTGGCGTCGCTAAGTAGTTTTTCCATCTCCCCTGGGCCAATATCCTGCTGGGCAAAGGCTTCAAGGCAGCTCTCACGACCTTTGGCGATCAAATCTTCGCGCATGAAGTCGTTCTTCTTCTGGATGAAGCGCCTGATATGGGATTTGGCAGAAGATGTTTTTGCGATCTCAAGCCAAGAATCATTCGGTCCTGGCGCATTTTTGGCGGTTCTGATTTCGCAGACATCCCCTGTTTTAAGGACGGTAGACAAGGCAGCATTAGCACCATTGACGACAGCGCCAATCGCACTTTCAGCAACTTTGGTGTGGATGCGGTAAGCGAAGTCGAGGACGGTCGCACCCGCTGGAAGGTCAATGACCTTTCCTAATGGAGTGAAGACATAAACGTTCGCATTGAAGACGTCATGTTCCAAGGCCGCGATGTATTCTTTCGCGTCACTGCTCTCGTTTTCGGCGCTCATAGAGACGAAATCACGGAACCAATGAAGTTTTTCTTCGATGTCGCGCTGTTCTTCTTTGGCGTTATAGTGCTCGCCTTCCTTATATCTCCAGTGCGCAGCAACGCCGCTTTCAGCGACCTCATCCATCTCTTCGGTCCTGATTTGGACTTCGTAGATGTTGCCGTCACCCGAGACGATTGTCGTATGGAGCGACTGGTAAAGGTTTGGCTTCGGCATGGCGATGTAATCTTTAAGACGCCCTGGGACCGGTTTGTATGTAGCATGGATGATACCAAGGATGGTATAGCAGTTCATGACGCTGTCTGTGATGATACGGACAGCCAAAATATCGTAGAGTTCATCGAAGTTATAGTGCTTCAGATACATCTTGCGGTAAATCGAGTAGATTGACTTGATGCGAGATTCCATGCGGAACTTGATCTTGTTATCGAAGAGAAGATCGGCGATACGTTTCTGAAGTGCATCGAGCGATCCTTGGCGGTCCGCTTCCCTTGCGTTAAGCAAAGCAAGGATCTCGTTATATTTGGTCGGCTCTAAATATTTAAGGGATAAGTCTTCCATCTCGCTTTGCATCTTGTAGATACCAAGACGATGGGCGATCGGAGTGAAAACATCGAGGGTTTCTTTAGAAAGCGCTTGCTGTCTTTCAGGTTTAAGCGCATCAAGGGTGCGTAAGTTATGGAGGCGGTCGGCAAGCTTAACGATGATGACGCGGACATCTTTCGCCATACCAAGGAAGATCTTACGGTGATCTTCAGCTTCGAAATCCTGTTCCGTCCTATGGGAGAGCTTCATGCGCTGAATCTTCGTCAAAGAGTCGACAATAAGCGCGACGTCAGGCGTGAATTCACGCTCAATGTCCTGAATTTTCGCATCGGTGTCTTCGACAACGTCGTGAAGAAGACCGGCTGCAATCGTCTCAGGACCGCACTGGAGAGAGGCTAAGATATAAGCGACTTCGATCGGGTGTTGGATATAAGCTTCACCGCTCTTACGGAAAACACCTTCGTGTTTCTTCGCGGCGAAAAGATAGGCTCTTTCGATCATATCCCTATCTTTTGGATTCTTAATATAGGTGAAATAGAGCTCTTTGACATCGTCAAAAGAATGCATAGGATAGCCGCCATTAGGCAGTAATTTCTTACTATCTTTCGTCATTTTGGGCTCAACTTTGTTATCCATAACAAGTTGATTATACTCCAAATGAATAGATTCTAAACAAGTTTAGAAGGTCTTTTCGCACAAAATATCTAAACTGCGCCTTCCCCTGAACTCATTTATCCTAAAGGCGCATAAAAGATCTACTTTGCTTTCTAAGTCAAAGGAATCCTCATTGATTCCGAATGAAAACAACCTTACATCAGGGGCAAGTTTAACGGATAAGTATCTGCCTTCTTTAATGTATGTGAACGTTTTTGGGTCTAAATCTTTTAGTAGAAATTTAGGAGATTCCCAGTTAAAACCAAACGGACCGAAAGTTTCGATTAATCGGTAACTTTGCATATTGCATTCGCTTAAAAGCAATGGAATGCCGTTTTGTTTCTTTGGAGAGAGTTTATTCTTCAAGGCCGAGAAGAGCATATCCTTCTTAAAGGCTTCGAAATCTTTCTTGTTGATGCTGACCCCTGCCGCAAACGGATGACCTCCTTTGCTGAGCAAAGGAACACTAACATCATCCAATGCTTTAACGACATCAAAGCCTTCTTCGCTTCTTAAAGAGCCAACAAGAACGTCTGGGTTCTTATTCATTTCTGAGAAAACGCAGACAGGCTTTCGATACATGGCCAAGAGTTTAGAGGCGAGTAGACCATTAAGACCTTCAGGCATATCTGCCTTCACGATGATGGCGCTGTCGCTCTCATTGATCTCGATTGTTTCCTCTGCTTCTTTAGTGACTTCTTTTCTTCTTTCGTTCACGTCATTCAAATAGCGCGCGAGCGCGACTCTGTCCGTGTTGTCGTTGGCAAAGTAATGAAGGAGCCTATTGACCTCCGTTCCTTTTTCTAACCTACCCACCGCATTGATCTTTGGACAGATTTCCATTTGGAAGGTTGAGACGTCGAAGCGACGCTTATCTGTGAGCAAGGTCAAAACTTCTGGCGGCTCTTTGTTGATGATATCCAACATGAGTCTCACGAGTTCACGGTTATGGCCTTTGATTGGCATCATGTCGCTAATCGTCGAGATCGCGCCAAGGACGAGAAGGTAATTATCGACCTTTCCTAAAAGAGCGACGCTAAACAAGAACGAAAGATATCCAGCACTGATTGGGTATTCTCCATAGGAGAGGGTCTCAGGATGGATGACGATATCGCATTCCGGCTTCACGCCATCGAATTCATGATGATCTAGGATGACGACGTCGACGCCAAGCTCTTTGGCACATTTAAGGGCGTCATGGGCCGTAACGCCATTATCGCAAGTGAAGATAAAGGAGAATCCTTTGGCGGCGATCTTCCTGACGTTCTCAACGGTCAATCCATAACCGTCGAGATATCTTGATGGGAGATAGCCACTGGCATCGATTCCGAATTCCTTGAAGGATCTAAGCAGAATCGAAGCGCTGCAAACGCCATCGGCGTCGTAATCGCCATATATAAGGACTTTCTCGTGAGAGTCACGGGCTTTAACCAAACGCTCAATAGCCTTTTTGACAATCGGATGATCGCCAATCAAAGGGATTGAACGAAAAGAAGGAGGAAGTATGAGTCTCTCATACTCCTCCCTCGAAAGACTGTAGTAATTGAGCAAACGCTCGAGCAAGCCTTCCATTAATCGTTGATGCCGATGAAGATGGCCTCTTCTGGTTCGCTGCCTTTGCGGCGGTTATTCTTTTCGTTGGCGCGTCTTTCTTCCTGCGCTTTCTTGCGGCTAGCAGCAACGGAATCGCTAGCTCTCTTGATATAGACGCTAAGGAATTTGCTCGCTGGAACAAGGGTGAAGAGTGTCGCGGAGACCGCGAAGGCTAAGCCAAGGAGCGCACCGACGAAGATGACGGCGTATTCACGTGGTCCGACGACGGCAAGAGCTAAGCAAAGCGCAGCCATGATCGAGGAGAACACTATGATTTCAACAGCTTCTTCAGCATTCGCTTTGACAAGACAGTTGTTCTTGAACTCAAGGGCGCTCTTATCACGCTCACGGGAATCTTTGACGATTTCCTTCGCTCTGTTAAGAGTGAAGAGAGCGACGTATAAGGCGGCTAAGGCAGCCAAGGCGGCTCCGATGGAGGCAAGCGGGGTGACCGGAAGCCTGGTGAGCGCGAAGAATCCAACGGTCAAGACGCTTGAGCCAAGCGAGATGACGGAGGAAACGAAGGCACGGGCAAGACCGAATCTGAAGATAAGGTAGACAAAGGCGATTGCAACACCAATGCCAATTCCAAGGTAGACGGTTCCAAGGTTTGGAGTGCCAGCCTGATAGAAGACGGTGTTGGCGCTAGCGTAAACGCTATTGTCGGCGGTGAAGGTATCAACGGCTTCTTTAACGGCCTGGTTGAGGCTGTTGAAGGTGGTTCCGTTAACGGTGAAGGTCTTAGAAGAGTCCTTCTCATCGAAGTAAACGCTGAGAGGGATTTCGAAATTGTAAACGGTGTAAGTGATCTCATCCTCGTTGAGATAGACCGATCTGGTCTCGAGGGTGATGTCTTCTTCGGCGGTGAGTTTTCCGATGCTCTCGTTATTGTATTCGATAAGAGAGAGGAAGTCGTCCATGACCTGCTGTTTGTCAGCGAGCTTCTTGGTGGAGAAGGATTCGCTGTTGATCCAGTATTCGACGTTGATCGAGGTTGTGTTGTCGTAGGCACCGCTGTAGTTGAAGGCACCGATGGTCGCACTCATGATGGAGACACCGGCGATAGCGGCGACAAGAAGAGCAAGAGCGCCGATCATGAATGGCTTCTTGTGCTTCTCAAAATCTTTGTTGGCGAGAGCGCCATAGTAAGACTGCTTCTCATCTTTTAAGGCATTTGGAACCTTGGCTGGGTCAACACCAAAGAAGGCTTTGAGATGCTTTTCGCTGTCTTGGTCGTTAGCAAGTAACCAGCCTTCGATGCGAAGAAGGATAAGGTTAAGGACTAAGCCAAAGGCGGCAGTTAAGGTAAGGGCAAGACCAAGATTTCCGATGGTTGAATGGACGAAGCCATAGAGGCAGACGCCGATAACGATGGAAATGATGGAGATATCAAGAGTTGGCCAGAGGGCTTTCTTGGAAGCTTCCTGGTGGGCTTTCTTGAGGGTGCGTCCTTCATATAGCTGCTGTTTGACTTTGTGGAAGTAATAGATTCCGCCAAAAGCAGTGACGATCGCGCCAAGACCGAAACCGGCAAGGGCGCCGATACCGAACTGAGCGCTGAAGTAAGCAAATAAGAGGATAGCGCCTTCAACCGCAACAGCAGCATTGCCAAGGATGGCAACGGCACCGAGGCGATAGAAGACAGAGATGATGACGATTCCGATGACCAAGGCGACAAGGGAAGCGATGGCGCTTGGACCGAAGTTGATGGCGAGATGCCAATCACCTGCGCTGGTGAGTGGGTCAACGCCTGCGGTCACGACGCTCGAATAAGCGAAGGTGACATCGTAGTTGTATTCTTTGGCGTTAAGGATATCGCGGTAGAACTTAGCGGCTTTGTAAGCAGCGTTAGCTTTGCTTGGATCGTAGCTGCCATCTTTGATAGCGGCGCTAGATGGGATGAGCTGAAGCTTCTTGTAGTTGTTGTCAGAATCGGCGGTATCGACATACCAAGCATTGGTGGCATCTTCACCGAAGAGAAGACGGGAAGCCATGTTTGGAGTGTAGTCTTCGGTGCCTTTGTTCTGAACGGCAGCGTAGCTATCGGCCTCTTGTTTGTGGTGCCAGAGGACTAAGAGGCAGGACTTACCTGGGGTGGTAACGTTGCCTTCGTCATCTTTTTCCTCTTGGACGGTATGCTCGGTGCAGAACTTGATGAGCTCATTGAGCTTTCCGTTCTCACCCTGGAAGGTTTCTTTGATCGGAACGGTGACGACTGGGACGGTATTGACGTAAGTGATCTCAGCGTTGGTTCCTTCTTCGAATAAGCCGTTGTCAGCGAAATCGACGCTGTTTGGAGCTTCGGTCATGGCGTCTTCGTCGGTGGTGCCGGCTTCGACGGTGACGTGCTGTCCACTATAGGCTAAATAAGTCTGAAGATAGTTATACTCGACTTCGTCGCTGCCTTGGGTACGGACAGAAACCTTGATGGTGCTGTAACCTTCTTTGGCAACGGTCGCGTTGATATCCCAGAACTCGAGACGATCCTCGATTTCCTTGGCGACTTCGTTGACAGCGTAGTAGTTATCATCTTCGACATAGGTGTCGGTGCTGACACCTTCGTAGGTACTACCCTTGTCTGAAATACGGAAATATAAATCCTTGCCGCTTCCATAGGAAACGTCAGTATCCATTTTGCTCAAAGACGAGGTGATGGTCGCACCAACACCAAGGAGCAAAGAGGCGCCAAGGAACAAATAGGCTAATGTTCTCCGCATAATAATCCTCCAACCAATTGCACTGCACAAAAAATGTGTTTAGCAAGCGTTTATAAGTCTACCCCATACGCGAGCGTACGCACAAGAGAAAAAGACACTTTTAGGCCAAATAGCGTTAAAAGAGTGACCAATCATGGGTAATTTTCAGGTGATCGTAGGCCTTGGCGGTCGCTTCGCGGCCGCGAGGTGTTCTATTGATGAGGCCAATCATCAAAAGATATGGCTCATAAACGTCTTCCAAATTAGTGACTTCTTCGCCGATCGATGAGGCGATGCTCTCTAAGCCAACCGGGCCTCCATTGAAACGCTCAATGATGGCTTTGAGATACTTGATGTCGACATCGTCGAGACCAAGGTCGTCGATCTTGAGAGCCTCAAGCGCTCTGTTAGCGAGATCGACATCGATTCTGTTAAGACCTTCAAAAGAGGCGAAGTCACGGACTCTCTTGAAGATACGGTTTGCGATACGTGGAGTTCCGCGGCTTCTTTTGGCCAAGAGCTCCACTGCTTTTTTATCGATCGGCATTCCGAGAACCTTTGCGGTTCTTTCGATGATTTTGCCAATCTCTTCTTCATTATAGAAATCAATCTTTGCGCTGATTCCGAATCTGGCGCGGAGAGGTGAGGACAAATCGCCGGCGCGTGTGGTTGCGCCTACAAGCGTGAACGGAGGCAAAGCCATGTTGAGGGACTTCGCGGCGCCGTCTCTGTTGATCATGATGGAAAGCTGGAAATCTTCCATCGCACCATAAAGGACTTCTTCGACTTGCCTTGGAAGCCTATGGATCTCATCGATGAAAAGAATATCGCCTGGCTCAAGGTCGCATAAAATGGCGGCTAAATCTCCGCTTTTCTCAACCGATGGGCCATTGACGACACGGATGTTGCCACCCATTTCGTTGGCAATGACATAAGCCAAGGTGGTTTTGCCTAAGCCTGGCGGGCCATAAAGCAAAACGTGGTCGAGGCATTCTTCTCTTTTCTTCGCAGCGCCGATAAAGACGCTGAGGTTTTTTTTGAGGGCGTCCTGACCAACGTATTCTTTGAGGTCCTTTGGACGCAAAGTGATGTCGGTCGCGTTGTCGCCGCTTTCTCTTCTTGCGTCAAGAAGGCGCTCGGATTCTTGCTTTTCGCTCTTTCTCATAATTATTTGAGTTTCTTGAGGGCTTTGCGGAGGACCTCTTCGTTAGAGAGTCCTGGCTCATTGATCGAGGCAAGCGCATCGTCGATGGCTTTGACTTTGAAACCAAGGGCTTTGAGTCCTTCCCTCACTTCATCATATTGATTTGGATTGGCTTTGGAACCACCGCCCATATCGGCGAGCCTGCCTTTGAGATCAAGGATGATCTGGGCTGCGGCTTTTGGTCCTATTCCAGGGAGTTTTTTAAGGAATGTAGTGTTGTTGGCGGCGATGGCTTTCATGAGGTCATTAGGGTTGGTCGCGCCTGAAGCAACGATCGCGGTCTTAGGTCCGATGCCTTTGACTTCGATAAGGGATTCGAAAGCCTCTTTCTCTAATTTGTCTTTGAACCCGACGAGGTAATGATCGTTCTCATTGAAGACCTCGTGGACATAAACGGTCGCTTCCTCTTCGTAAGCAAAATCAGAGGTACGGGCAACCAAAAGCTCGTAGGCGATGCCGCTAGGCAAAGCGATGGCGACGCTTTCTTTGTCGATATTGACGATTTTTCCAGTGAATGAGTAATACATTTCTAGTGGTAAATTGCGATGAATAGTAAGAAAAGGAGAAAGCAGACAGCGACCGCCACTAAAGCGAGTATCGGAATCAGCAATTTATTTTCTTTCATCGATTAATTATACAGGAAATTCGTGTGACTTGATATATCAAGTCGTGTAATCGAAGACGAAATCGTTGATCTGGACTTTATCGCCATCCTGAGCGCCGACTTCCTCGAGTCTTTGCTCGATGCCAATGTTATCAAGATAACGGATAAGGCGGACGATGCCTTCGTCGGTTGTCGTATTGATGAGGGCGGCGTCGCGTTCGACTTTCTCGCCTTTGATGATCCAGCCGTTTTCGCCATGGAGGATCTGATAATCGGATTTTCCTTCGATCTCACGGGCATCATAGACCTTCATCTTGGTGGTCTCGTTGACGCCTTTGATTGGGAATTCCGGAGTGGCTTCGATGAGTTCGATGGCTTTCTTAAGAAGCTTATCGACGCCTTCATGGGTAAGGCTTGATAAAGCGATGGATTCGAATCCGAGTTTCTTGTCGAATTCTTTCTTGAGGTCTTCCGCCCCTTCCATATCCATCATGGAAGCGACGACGATCTGAGGGCGCTGTTCTAAGAAAGCGTTGTAGGCTTTGAGCTCTTCGTTGATGGCAAGGTAATCCTGATATGGATCTCTTTCGCCGGACATGGAAACGAGATGGATGAGAATCCTTGTTCTTTCGATGTGGCGTAAGAATTGGATGCCTAAACCCTTGCCTTCGTGAGCGCCTTTGATAAGGCCAGGCATATCGGCAAGGACGAAGCTTCTGCCATCTTTGAGGTAGCAAACACCAAGGTTTGGAACCAAGGTGGTGAATGGATAATCCGCTGTTGGAACGTTGGCTTTGCTGACGACGTTGAGGAAAGTCGATTTGCCAACGCTTGGGAAACCGATCAAACCGGCATCGGCCAAAAGCTTCAGTTCGAGGATGAGTCTCTTCTTTTCGCCTGGGTGTCCGTTTTCGGCGATACGTGGGATTCTATGACGGGATGATTTGAAGCAAGCGTTGCCTCTTCCGCCACGTCCGCCTTTGGCGACAAGGACCTTCTGACCCTCTTCTTTGATATCAGCCAAAACACGTCCGGTGGACTCTTCGGTGACGATGGTGCCGACTGGGACCTCAATGGTGATGTCCTCAGCGTTATGGCCATACCTCATCGTCTTCATTCCTTTTTCACCGTCTTGAGCGATGAACGTTCTGGAATGACGGAAATTGTAAAGGTTGTTTAAGTTAGCTTTCCCAAGGAAATAGATGGAGCCACCACGGCCGCCATTGCCTCCGTCTGGGCCACCTTTTGCGGTGTTTTTGTCACGAAGAAAAGAGATGCAGCCATCGCCGCCTTTTCCGCTTCTGACTTCGATTACGCAACGGTCGATAAGCATATTAGGCCTCTTTTCTCTTTAAAGATTCCTTTTCCTCTTCGGAAAGGATGTAGTTCTTCTTATTCTTTTTGATGCGTTTCATGTCACCGATGAAGTTCATCGATGTTTTGGCGGCTTTCTCAATCGTCGATTTCTCGCCATCGTTCCATTCACAAGGAACTTCCTGAATGTCGAAACCATTCAAATGGCAGAAATAGAGATATTCGACATCGAAGGCAAAGCCATCGATGATCTGGTGTTTCGCTAAAGCCTTCGCGAGATCTTTCCTGAAGAGCTTGAAACCGCACTGGGTCTCGGAGTAGCCAAGGTGGAAACGCATTCTGATAAGGATGCGGCTGACCCAGCTGACAAAGCGTCTCTTAAGGGTCTGTTTGACAAGGATCTTCGCGCCTTTGCAACGTCTAGAAGCGATGAATCCATCGTGCTTTTCGATGACAGGAAGGATTCTTTCCATGATATGGAGGTCGGTCGCGAAATCGGCGTCCATGAACATGACGTAATCGCCATCGGCCTCAAGGAAGCCGTGTTTGACGTTGTGGCCTTTGCCGAGTTTGTCTTCGTAAGGAAGAACCTTCACATGGTGATCGAATTTGGTGATCCAAACCTCAGCGAGGCTGATGTTCTTCTCGTCACTCCCATCGATGACAACCAAAAACTCGTAATCGATGCCTAAGGAATCGAAGTACGGGACGCCTACTTTCTGAATGTTTGAGAAACAGGTTTCAGATTGGTTTTTGCATGGGATGACGATACTGAGTTTCATTGTTTTACTATTATACGATTTTTTTGTTTTATTGAAACAAAAACGGGCCTTATGGAAAGACCCGTTAAAGTTCAGTGTTTGCCGAATTAGTTGGCGTAGACGGAAACTCTCTTTCCCTTCTTGCCGACGCGTTCGAACTTAACGGTGCCATCGATAAGGGCATAGATGGTGTCGTCGCCACCTTTGGCGGTGTTGATGCCAGGATGGATACGGGTTCCTCTTTGTCTATAGATGATATTGCCAGCAAGAACCTGCTGACCGTCACCGACCTTAGCGCCAAGTCTTCTGCCAGCGGAATCACGGCCGTTCTTGGTGCTCGAAACGCCTTTCTTGGAGGCGAATAATTGGA
Organism: uncultured Erysipelotrichaceae bacterium; assembly: GCA_902793515.1. Lineage (GTDB taxonomy): Bacteria > Bacillota_I > Bacilli_A > RFN20 > CAG-826 > UBA4951. Next base: position 17,514 of record CADBDO010000001.1, read on the forward strand.
GATCAATGATGAATTTCATTCTTCCTTCTTCCTTTCTAGAGTCACGTGCTTCGGATAAGAAGCTGCGACATCTTTAATCTGGGACTCGATCGTTTCGTTCACGATCTGGTCGTGGATGCTTTGCTTGCCTTTGACAAGTAGCTCCACATTGCCTTCCTCTACTTTCGCCTCATAGATTGATGGGTCATCGGTGTAGGCGTTGAGGCCTCCGACGACGATCGCACTGATGGCGGCACAGACTAAGTCCTCGCCATAGGGCGCGCTATTCGCGTGTCCTTTGACGGTTAAGGATTTGAGGTCTTTGTCACGATAGACGAACGTAGCTTTTATCATTAGGCGTTGATGGATTTAACAACCAAACAAGTGAAAGGCTGACGGTGGCCGTGTTTACGGCGGACATTGGCCTTGCTCTTGTAGCGGTAGACGACGAGTTTCTTGCCTAAACCCTGCTTCTCGACTTTGGCAACAACGGAAGCGCCCTTAACGTAAGGATCGCCAACCTTGTTGGTTTCGCCGCCGATGAAGAGGACTTTGGAAAGGGTGACGTCTTTTCCGGCTTCGGCATCAAGTTTCTCGACGAAAATCTTATCGCCGACTTCGACTTTGATCTGCTTACCACCAGTTTCAACAATGGCGTACATGCTTGTTCCTCCTTATTAGCTTTTGACTCGCTCCGTGCGGTTAATCACAAAGTGATTATTGGAGACCGTAGAAATGCGGTTGAGGCCCCTAGGGAGGGCGACAACGTGATTATCATACACGCACATATAGGAAAAGTGAAGAATTTTCGTACAATTGTAAAAAGATGTTTCTTTAGAAAAGCCTAAGGATGAATGATTGCTTTCAATTCCAGGTGAATGACCATCCGCCAGGAGCTTTCGCACTGCCCTTTGTAGATTTGAGAAGTCGATAGACCACTACCGCGACGATGCTGATCGCTAAGACCGCCATGACTGCGGTTAGGGCCAAAGCCTCCCCTGGACAAATCGCTTGTCTTTCCATGAGTGTGAGTTCTCTTCCGTTCATAGTTTTACCTCCTCACTTCTCATATACTCAGCCCCTCGTCATTTTTCAGAAAAAAGAAAAACGCCCTCGTTTGAGAGCGTCCTTCAATTTTGTTTTATAGCGATGCCAGCTTGTTTTTGAGCGACTCAAGAATTGATTTGTTTTTCTCGAGTTTGGCTTTCTCAAGGTCGACTTTCTCTTTTGGGGCTTTGTTCACGAAGCCTGGGTTTCCAAGCATCTTTTCGCTGCGGCTGATCTCAAATTCGAGAGTCTCTTTTTCCTTGAGGAGTTTCTCCTTGAGGACGGCTGGATCAACGTCTTCCTCAACCATGAGTTCGTAGCCTGGGTAAAGGAAACTTGAACCACCAAGGCTTTCCTTCTTGATTTCGTAAGAGGAAGCGAAGGTGAAACGCTTGAGGTATTCGCCAGATCCTTCAAATGGTTCGGCTGGTGAGACGAGGAGTCTGACCTTGGCGTTAGGAGCCATGCCATTCGTGGACTTGTAGTTACGGATATCCTTGATCATGCCTTCCAAAATGGTCAGTTTCTCAACCGCTTTCTTGTTGATGAGATGGCGGTCGTATTCAGGATATGGCTCTTCCATGATGCTCTTCTTGTGGCCCGGGAGAGAAAGGTACATTTCCTCAGTGACGAATGGGGTATATGGATAGATCATGAGGATGATGTCCTTCATGACGGTGTAGAGAACGTCTTTGGTGACATCGGCTTCCTTGCCTTCATGAGACAAAGCGATCTTGCTCATCTCAAGATACGAAGAGCAGAAATCATCATAAACGAAGTCATAAAGAATCGATGAAGCCTGACCGAAGTGGTATTTGTCCATCTCGGAACGGACGCTCTTGATGGTGCGCATGAGCTTATCGATGATGGCGGCATCGAGGACACCCAAAGTCTTCTTGTCGATTGGTCTTGGGGTGTAGTCTTCGCCAAGGACGCCTTCGACGTAACGGCAGGCATTCCAGATCTTGTTGAGATAGTTCTCGGCGGCACCGACTTTCTCGTCGATGTAACGCATATCCATGCCTGGGGTGCAGTTGTTGGTGATGAAGTATCTAAGAGCATCGACACCATACTTCTCAATGACGTCGATTGGGTCAACGCCATTGCCTAAGGATTTGGACATCTTACGGCCTTGCGCATCGCGGATAAGACCGTGGATGACAACCTCGTGGAATGGAGATTTGTCAGTGAAATGTAAAGACTGGAAGACCATGCGGCTGACCCAGAAGAAAATGATGTCGTAGCCGGTGACGAGGACGCTGGTTGGGAAGTAGCGTTTGAAGTCGGCGGTCTCGGTGTCTGGCCAACCTAAAGTGGCGAATGGCCAAAGGGCGCTAGAGAACCAGGTATCGAGGACGTCCTCGTCCTGCTTCCACTCCTTTGGATCCATCTCCTCCTCGGTGACGATGAGCTCGCCGGTCTTGATGTTCGTATAGGCTGGGATGCGGTGTCCCCACCAAAGCTGACGGGAGATGCACCAATCCTCGACGGTGCTCATCCATCTTGTGAGAACCTTCTCGAAGCGGCGTGGGACGAAGTTGACTTTGTCAGAGCCTTTCTGAGTGGCAAGGACCTTCTCGGCAAGAGGCTTCATCTTGACGAACCACTGCTTCGAAAGCATTGGCTCAACGACGCTGTCGCTACGCTCGGAGTGACCGACTGAGTGGACGATCTTCTCGATTTTGACAAGGTGTCCGTCTTCTTTAATTTTGTCGACGAGAGCCTTGCGGCATTCGTAGCGGTCCATGCCTTTGTAAGGACCGGCAATCTCATTCATATGTGCGGTCTCATCGATACATTTGATGAACTTGAAACCGTATTTCTTTCCTAAAAGGAAGTCGTTAGGATCGTGGGCTGGGGTGCACTTCATAGCACCGGTACCGAAAGAAATGTCGACATATTCATCGGCCATGAGAGGGATCTCTTCCCCATTCGCTGGGTTGATGACCATCTTGCCGACGAGGTCAGCGTATTTCTTGTCTTTCGGGTTGACGAAGACGGCGGTGTCGCCAAACATCGTCTCAGGTCTCGTGGTCGCGACGATAAGGGATTTGTCGGTGCCGACCACATCGTATTTGAAATAATAGAACTCACCTTCGTCGTCTTTATGAATGACTTCGATGTTGCTTAAAGCGGTTCTGAGCTCTGGGTCCCAGTTGATGATTTTCTCACCCTGGTAGATGAGTCCTTCTTTATATAAGGTAACGAAGACGTGCCTGACGGCGGCGCTTAAGCCTTCGTCGAGGGTGAATCTTTCTCTTGTGTAATCGACGGATAAGCCCATCTTGGCCCACTGGCTATGGATGGTGTCGGCGTATTCGTGCTTCCACTCCCAGGCTTTCTTAAGGAAGCCTTCTCTTCCAAGGTCAAAACGGGAAAGGCCTTGTTTCCTGAGCTTTTCCTCGACTTTGGCTTGGGTGGCGATGCCAGCATGATCCATTCCAGGAACCCAAAGGACATCATATCCGACTTCTCTCTTGTAACGGGCGATGATGTCTTCGATCGTCGTGTCCATCGCGTGTCCGAGATGGAGTTTGCCAGTGACGTTTGGCGGTGGGATAACCATGGAGAAAGGTTGCTTAGAAAGGTCTCTTCCAGCCTGGAAGTAGCCTTCTTCTTTCCATTTCTCGTACTTTCCTTCCTCAACTTTATGAGGGTCGTAATGCTTATCGAGCATAGATTTGCCTCCGAATAAATAAAAAGTCCCTAATGATAGGGACGCGGTGCGCGGTACCACCCTAGTTCCTTGTCATAAGACAAGGCACTCGATCATCCTTAACGCGGATGGACGCGTATCTCTACGGTTCTCTGGAAGCGACTCACCATGATTCCTAACCGCTCTTGCACCTAACGACGGCTCTCTAAGTAGGAATTCCAAGGATCCCTCTTCCTTCAACGAACGAGGAAATTATAAGACCCCTTCCCTAAAAAGGGAATGGGAATTATTCGGTGCGGAGCGCGACGACTGGGTCTTGTTTGGCGGCGCTTGAAGCTGGGACTAGGCCAGCGATGGTCGTAAGAAGCGCGCTTCCAACCAAAACAAGGATGGCAGCGAGGATTGGGAGATTGGCGATGTTCGGTATGCCAAAGAGGGTGCCGATGACAAGGTTCAGGAAGAGCTGAATCAGGTAAGTGACGCCTAGGCCAAAGAGGCCACCGCCCATGCCGATGATGAAGGTTTCTGCGTTGAAAAGGTGCGCGACGTCTTTCTTTCGTCCGCCAAGTGAACGGATGACGCCGATCTCTTTGACACGTTCCATGACTGAGACGAAGGTGATGATGCCGATCATGACGGTTGAGACGACAAGCGATAAGGCGGTGAAGGCAACCAAAGCGATGGTGACAATGTCCACCACACCATTGATCATCGTGATGATGATCTCGAGGCTATCGGTGTAATCGATCTTCGAGCGGTCGGCAGCCTTAAGGACTTTGCCAGTGCTCAAAGTGATGTCTTTCTCAGCGTTCCAGGTATCAAGATAATCGGTCGCAAGGAACTTGTTGTTGAAGTCGAGCGGGTAGATGTCGATGCTGCTTGGGATCTTGGAACCACCGACGTTATTGACGGTTAAGGTCGCGTTTCTCTTGATCGAGAGTCCGCTTCCAGCGCCAGAAGATGAGCCCGAGGCGGAAGTGAGCATGCCAACGAGAGCGGAGATGTTGTTTGTCGAGCCAACGAGGAAAGAGCTCTTGAGGATCTCTTCTTCGAAGAACACTTTGACGTCGTAGCCGATGCCATAGATGACGTTGACGCCGCTGACTTGGGCGATGGTCGAATTGAAACCGGTCGTGTTGTTATTCTGTTCGTAGTTTCTGATGAAGTTGGCGATCTTGGATTCGTAGTTGTCTCTGATCATCCTCTGTGCCAAGGCTGGGGTGTAGTAAAGACCGCTCGAAAGGCAGCCATAAGAGACAGTCTCTTTTGGGGTAAGTACGCCGACGACCTCGAGTTCGAGTCCGTTTGCGTGATTGTTCTGGTCATACCAATCGTAGAAGAATGGCTGGAAAACCTCGACGTTGGCGGTTGAAGTCGTCTCTGGGTTGTAGTTTGGGTTCTCGTGGAAGATGGAATCGTTTGGATAATAGGTGTATTTCTTTCCGAGCATGTCATCGACGGTGATGGACTGCTGCTTCTCCCAGAGTTTCTCGTCGAAGCGAGGGTCATCGGAGAAATGGTAGATGGCGTTAGCGAACATATCCTGGTCATAGAGGCCAAGAAGGGTCAAAACGAACTCAGTGACTTCGTTTTCGTGGTTGAGGACGATCATGACCTCATTCTCTTTATGAGGGTATCTTCCTTTGACGATGTTGTATTGGTTAAGGACATATTCCTCGTTTTCGATGGATTGTCCGATGGCGTTGCTATAGCCGTCGACCATGCTGGCGTAGCTGCTATATTGTCCGCCTCTGCATCCTTCAAGGATGGTTGTGCAGACATTGGTGAGGCCGGAGATGCTGTAATTGACCTTGGTTGTGTCTAATCCATCTTCGACGACATCGGCATCAGCATGGACATAGATGTTGTTTTTGAAGTTGATGCCGTATTTGAAATCGACCGCCGAGACATAGGAGGAAGGCATATCCTTAAGGAACTGGATGTAATCCTCGTCGATTTCGTTCGTGGAGAAGGCTTCGCCCAAACCTTCGGAGGCTTTGACAAGGCTTTCCATCGCGAACTGGACGTCGATCTTGCCGTCTTTCCAGCTTTGGCTCGCGATTCTTGATTGGGTGAGGCTATTGGTGCTGTCGAGAAGTTTGAGGTAATCGACGGAATTCTCCCTGATTTGGATTGGGTTTCCTGAAAGGAGGTCATCTTGCATGGAGTCGATATAGCCGCGGACGCCATAAGAGACGGCAAGAACCGCGGAAACGCCGACGATGCCAATCGATGATGCGACCATCGTCATGAATGTGCGGCTGAATTTGGCCATGAGGTTACGGCCAGAGAGCTTGATGGCGGTCCACCAAGACATCTTGGCTTTCTCGTTGGTCTCTTTGAAAGATGAGGCGTTGTCGAGATATTCTTTGGCTTCATCTTCTGGCGAATATGGATTGGTGTCCCCTTCCACTTCGCCATCAAGGAGCGAGACGATACGGGTCGAATATTCCTCGGCGATCTCTTTGTTGTGGGTGACCATGATGACGAGCTTGTCTTTCGAGACCTCTTTGATGAGGTTCATGATCTGAATCGAAGTCTCGCTATCGAGGGCGCCGGTTGGCTCATCGGCGAGAAGGATGTCTGGCTCATTGACGAGAGCACGCGCGATGGCGACTCTCTGGCACTGGCCACCCGAAAGCTCGTTTGGTTTCTTGGTGTACATGTCCTTGAGGCCGACTTTGTCGAGAGCGGCTTTGGCTCTGGCGACGCTTTCCTCTTTCTTGACGCCGCCGATCGTTAAGGCGAGCTCAACGTTCTCTAAGATGTTCTCTTGCGGGATGAGGTTGTAGGACTGGAAGATGAAACCAATCCTGTGGTTACGGTAGATATCCCAGTCATGGTCGTTATATTTCTTGGTTGAGGTGTTGTTGATGAGAAGGTCGCCTTTGGTGTACTTATCAAGTCCGCCGATGATGTTGAGCATCGTGGTCTTGCCACATCCAGAAGGACCGAGGATCGAGACGAACTCATTCTTTCTGAAGCATAAAGAAACGCCATTCAGGGCTTTGACCTGAAGGGTTGAGGTTTTGTAGATTTTGGTGATGTTGTCTAGTCTAAGCATGCTGTGTCCCCTTTCTTATTCTTTGAGCGCTCTAGCGAATAGGGCTCGTAGTTCTTCGGCCTTAAGGCCTTTCCCAGAGAAAAGGGCGGTCTTGGCTTTGCGTTCGAGGACGAATTTCTTGCAGCGCGCGATATCAGATTGTTTGGCTTGGTCGCATTTCGTGAATATGAGATAGAACGGGACGCTCTGACTCTCTAAGAAAGAGAGGAACTCAAGGTCATCTTTCCCTGGCTCATGACGGGAGTCGATGAGAAGGAAACATGCGGCCAATTGCGGGTTTTCGAAATAGGTTTCCATCATATCTCCAAAGGAGAGGTCTTCTTTCGAGCCATAGGTCGTGAAGCCGTACCCTGGAGTGTCGACAAGGTAGAATGACTTGTCGACGAGGAAATAATTGAGGAGCTTCGTCTTGCCTGCTTGTTTTGAGGAGAAGGCGAGCTTTTGCCCCGTGAGGAGATTGATGAGGGTGCTTTTTCCGACGTTGGACTTGCCAAAAACGGCGAGCTCTTTGAGCCCGTTGATCGGACGCATCTTGTAACTTGGCACAGAGATGACGTATTTGGCATCGCGGAAATTAATCATCATTATCCTCCAGGAAATAAATAATACATTATCGCAACAAAAAAGAGGAGTGAAACACTCCTCGATTTTTGAATTTTTTTATTTGTCCTTCAAAAGGGCAACGGCTAAGGCATCATCGACATTTTTCATGTAGACGATCTTAAGCTCTTTCTTGACCTCTTCCGGAAGCTCGGTGACATCCTTCTTGTTTTCCTCAGGGACGATGATGGTCTTGATGCCTGAGCGAAGGGCGGCAAGCGACTTCTCGCGGAGTCCGCCGATTGGGAGGGCGTGTCCGCGGAGGGTAACCTCACCGGTCATCGCGACATTGTTGTCGACAGGCGTGTGGGTCAAGATGGAGACGATGGCGGTCGTGATAGCCACGCCAGCGCTTGGTCCGTCTTTTGGAACGGCGCCTTCCGGGAAGTGGATATGGAAGTCCTTCTTCTCGAACATCTCGTTAGGGATGCCGTATTTGTCGGCGTTGGCCCTGACATAGTCAAGAGCGATCGAGCAGCTCTCCTTCATGACGTCGCCTAATTTGCCAGTGAGGACGAGCTGTCCTTTGCCAGCCATATAGTTGACCTCGATCGGGAGGATATCGCCGCCAAACTCGGTATAGGCAAGTCCGGTGACGACGCCGATCTGAGGCTCTTTCTCTTTCTTGGTATCTTCGAAAATCTCGACGCCAAGGTACTTTTTGGCTTGTTCGGCATCAATGACGATTGGGCGTGCGTGCTTAGGGTCTTTGATGAGCTCGACCACCGCTTTTCTGCAACAAGAGGCAACGAGTCTCTCGAGCTGACGGACGCCGGCTTCACGGGTGTAGCACTCGATAAGCTCTTTGATGCCTTCTTCGGTGAATTCGATGTCGCCTTCTTTGAGGCCGTTCATTTCCATCTGCTTTTTGACAAGCCAGCTTGCGGCGATCTTGACCTTCTCAAGTTCGGTGTAGGAAGGAACCTCGATGAGTTCAAGACGGTCACGAAGAGGGGCTGGGACGTTCTCAAGATAGTTCGCGGTCGCGATGAAGAGAACATTCGATAAATCGTAAGGTTCTTCGATGAAGTTATCGTTGAAGGCGAAGTTCTGCTCTGGGTCAAGGACCTCTAAGAGAGCGGAGCTTGGGTCGCCATGTAAGCTGCTTCCGCCGACCTTATCGATTTCGTCTAAAAGGAAGACAGGGTTAATGACGCCGGCCTTGGTCATGCCATGGATGATTCTGCCAGGCATTGAGCCAACGTATGTGCGGCGATGGCCTCTGATTTCGGATTCATCGGAAACGCCGCCCAAGGAAGCCTTGAAGAACTTCCTGCCAAGGGCACGGGCGATTGACTTCGCGAGCGAAGTCTTGCCACATCCAGGCGGGCCGTAGAAGCAAAGGATCGGGGCTTTGAGGTTGCCGGTCGCATGTTTGACGGCGAGGTACTCAATGATCCTCTTCTTGACCTTATCAAGTCCGAAGTGATCCTCATCGAGAATCTTCTGGACGTTGTCGAGGTCATCATTGTCTTCGGTCTTCTCGTACCATGGGGCGTTGAGAAGGGTATTAACATAGTTAAGGATGAGAGAGCTCTCTAAGGAAGCCTCTGGCATCATCTGGAAACGCTTGAGCTCTTTGGTGACCTTGTCTTTGACGTTCTGAGGATATGGGTTCTCCGCCACTTTCTTCTTGATGGCGTCGATGTCGCTTTCCTCGTTGTCGCCTTCGCCAAGCTCATCGCGGATGGCTTTCATCTTCTCGCGGAGGATGTATTCCTTCTGCGATTTCTCAGCGCGGCTTCTGACGGTCTCATCGAGCTTTTTGTCGATTTCGCTGACTGTTTGGGCTTCATTGAGAAGCTCAGCGATCTTTAGGAGCCTCTTATTGATCTCTGGCTCTCCGAGGATCTCGATCTTGTCCTCGATGCTGAAATTGAGATAGGCGGCAAGGGTGTCGCCGATATTGTTTGGGGTCTCGCCTCTTCCAAGGGCATTAAGCGCGCTCTTAGGGATATCGTGGGCGATGGCTGGGGTTTGCTCAACCGCTTTGACGATGCGTCTGATGAGGGCGGTCTCTTCGTTTTGGTCGCCTAAAAGATCAGGGATGACCTTTCCTTCGGCCTTCCAAGTGCCATCATCGAATCTAAGGTTAGTCAAAGCCACGCGCTTCGAACCGATCACGCGGATGCGGTAGACGCCGTTGGCATTGACGAAATTCACTACGCGGCAAAGGGTGGCGGTCATGTAGACATCGTCTTCCCCTGTCACTTCATCTTTCTGGAGTTGGCGCTGCACGCCTACGAAAAGAAGGGAATTGCTATCACGTCTGGCAACGTCGATGGCCTTGACGCTATAAGGTCTTCCGGCTTCAATCGACTCTGTCATATTCGGAAATACCACAAGTCCGCGGGTTACGAGCAAAGGCAGGACTAAGGTATTGGTGTTTTCTACTTCGTTGTCCATGTTTTTCCTCCTTGTCCTTATTATAAGGATAGTATTAGCACTTTCAATAGCAGAGTGCTAGAGATGTGCTCAAAAGTATAGAAAAGGGTCTAGTCGATTAGCTAGACCCCATAAATCTTTGCTTAAGCCTTACTTGCTGGACTTTTTGGCGGCTGGTTTCTTGGCAGCAGCTTTTGGAGCGGCTTTTGGAGCGGCCTTCTTCTCAGCTGGAGCTTCTTCCTTCTTGGCAGCGGCTTTCTTGGCGGAAGCGCTGGAGGAATTGGCAAGGATCCAACCACGGACCTTCTTCTGGAAGAGGTTGTTCTTGAATCCGTCGAGGTCACGGTTGATGAATCCGCGGATTTCTTCCTCTTTCATCTTGTACTGCTCGGCCATGGCTTTGACTTCGGCATCGACGTCTTCGTCTTTGATCCAGAGGTTTTCGGCTTCGGCGATGGCGTTCATGACGATGTAGCCTTTGAGGTTAGCTTCGGCCTGCTTCATGAAGGTAGCACGGAGGTCTTCGACTTTGCCACCGGTGATCTCGAGGTACTGCTCGAAGGTGAGACCGTTTTGCTCGATCTGCTTCTTGAGGTTGTTCTCAGATTGGGCAGCTTCGTTAGCGATGATGTCCTGGTCAAGGGTGAAGGTGGCGCCTTCGACGATCTGGCCAAGGATGGCGTTATAGTATTTCTCTTCGCTGTCACGGACTTTGCGCTCAAGAAGGTTCTTCTTCTCGAACTTTTTGAGTTCAGCGATGGTGTTGACCTCTTTGATGCCGAGCTCTTTGACGCTCGCATCATCAGCGGCTGGGATCTTCTTCTCTTTGACTTCGTGAAGGACGACGGTGAACTGGGCTTCTTTGCCAGCGAGTTCCTTGACGTAGTTGGTTGGGAAGGTGACTTTGAAGGACTTGGATTCGTCTTTCTTCATGCCAACGACGGCCTCTTCGAAGCCAGGGATGAAGGAATGGGAGCCAAGGACGAGGGTGTAGTTGTCGGCTTTGCCGCCTTCGAATGGCTTGAGGTTGCCATTCTCATCTGGGAGGAAGCCATTGAAGTCGATGGTGACGGTGTCGCCCATCTTGGCTTCACGATCGACAAGGACGAGTTCGGCATTGCTTTCGAAACGTCTGGCCACTGCCGCTTCGACTTCGGCGTCGGTGACGGTGTCGGCTGGGCGCTCGGCCTTAAGTCCTTTGTAAGCACCGAGTTTGGCGCTTGGGACGGTGATGATGGTATAGGCTAACTGGAGCTCAGTGTCGCTAAGCTTGGTGATGGCGACTTCTGGGCGGAAGAATGGACGGACCTTGGTTTCTTTGATGACCTCGGCGAAGGTTGGATTCAAGATGGAATCAATGGCCTCGTTGTAGACGGCTTCTTGGTTGACCCTCTCTTTGAGAAGGTTCTTTGGAGCCTTGCCTGGACGGAAGCCAGGAACGCTCACTTTGGCGCTGACCTTGTTGAAGGCCTTCTCTTGCGCCTCGACCCAAACTTCCTTTTCGAGGTCGACGGTGACCTTAACGCGGGAAGGGGTGATTTGTTCAATGGTGTGTTTCATATTCAAAACCTCTTTAGTTTTTGCAACTGAATAACTATAGCCTATCTTAAGATAGTTTCCAAATACTTTGATTAATTATCAGTAATGGAGAGTGCTTTCTGCCTTACGGACTTCTTTTACCTTTTCGATGAGGGCCTTCACTTCTTCGGGATTAACGTTCTTCTCCTCACACTCTTTGACCAAGTCAAATTCGCTGGAAAGATATTCGTGGGCGAGGGAGGAGAAAGCAAGAAGGTAGGCAGGTCCTTCTTTCTCGAGAGGAAGCGTCTCCGGGAAGAGCTCGAAGATGTAATCGTTGAGGAGTTTCTTCGCGACATTGGAGACGGATGGGTCATTGATGGACTCATCTAGCTTCTCTCTGAAATCCTCGAATTCCTTGCCGGTGAATGGCGGATCGATCCTCGCTGGGACGATGTTGAAGGTCTTCCCGTTTTTGAAAAGGGCGATCTCTTTGTCGTACTTCGCGGCGATGAGGTACATAAGGGCGTACGTCCTCACGAGTGACGACTTCTGCCCCGTTACCAGATTGACGAGGGAACGGACATAATCCTTCGCTCTCCAAGGGCCGATGATGTTGAGGGTTGAGATGATCTCGTAATCGTCGGATTTCTCCGAGAGCTTCTCGATTATCTCCTCTTCGCTATACTTGTCGGAAAGGGAAGAATTCCTCTCTTCGGTCCTGATGAGTTTTGGGAGGGCGTGAAGGTATTCCTCGACCTCTTGGGAGACGTATGGGAGATTCTCGAAATGCTCCAAATCGTCATAGGCTTCCTCGAATTCCTTGAGGATGAAACGGAGCTCGAAAATGCTCTTCATCGTCTTGAGGGGGTTGACCTTATAAAGCTCATCGCGATGGGCGTTAAGGATATTGAAGGCTTGCTTGGCATCGCCTTTGGCGAGATAGGCCGAGGCACGGTAAGAAAGACCGGCTGGCGAAAGATCGCCTTCGGTGAGGGAAAGCAAGAGGTCATACTCCTTCTTCTCAAGCAGGGTTTTGTAGTTGTCCATGGAAAACATTTTAGCGAAATCGGGCGAGCAACTCCATAAGGATTGCCTTTTCTCTGGAAAACATTACAATTGAGCGAGTATGAGAAAACGTTACTGGCTACCTCTACTCTTTTTTGTTCCCCTTGCCTCGTGCAACAGCGGGAACGTTTCGTCTGTCAAAGGGACGATCGACCACGTCCTTGCTGTGCAAAAACTCAGCAACTACAACCAGTTCGTCAATCTCGAGAATCATAAGACGCCGGAAACCCTCAAACTCAAATCCGAAGTCGATGAGTTATCATTCCATGACCAAAACCTCACGGACGCGGAAATCGAGCTTCAAATAGATACGCGTTACGCCTTGGGCCTAGAAAAAGAGACTTTTCCTTACGCCCACTTCTTCATAAAGGCTGTCGATGAAAAGGCCCATATCTTCGCATATGAAAGCTGGGTCTTCGTTGAGGCGAGAAACACCGGCAACGTCGTCAATGTCTACGAAAGAGGCACGGAATTCCAGAGCAACGTCAGAAGTGAATACGTCTTCGAAAGCAAACGCGACTGGACCGACAAAGCCTCGGATTGCCTCTCCATCATGAACGAGGAAATCCATAACAGCGCCCTGCGAATCCATGACACCATCAAAGCGCAAGGAGAGGCGGGCGCGATCACGAAAGAGGATTACGACGAGCCTTCCGCTGGCGGACTCATCGGCAATGTCGTCTACTCAACGAGCAGCGATTCGAGCGAGGAGCTCTACTTCAAATTCGAAAACTACATCCTGCAGAGCTATAAGCACAAAACAGGAGAGAAAACCAACACGAGCGAGGCCAAATGGGATGTCGAAAGCATTGTGAAAGACACGCCAAAGGCCGAGGATTTCACCCTCCAAAAGGAAAGTGGATTAACAAAAGCTATTCGCTAAGAGCGTCTTCAGCGACTTCGATGAGGTCGCTGAATTTTTTTAATACGTAATCAGGATTCGTGGAACGTCCAAAGCCATAGGAGGCATAGGCGAACTTGTATCCGGCCTTGTGGGTCTCTTCCTCGTCATAGAGGGTGTCCCCCACATACATGGCTTTCTCGTATCCGCCTCTTTTGAGGATGATGCCAAGGTTAACGCTTTTTGGCTGGAAGTTCTCACCCCAGCAGATGGTGTCTTTGAAAAGATATCCTAAGCCGGTTCCCGCTAAGAAAGCGTCGATGTAGCCAAGCTGGCAGTTGCTGAGGATGAGAAGGTCGTATTTCTCTTTGAGCTTCTCAAGGGTTTCCTTCACGCCTTCGTAGAGGTTTCCAGGATGGGTGTAAAGGTATTCGTTCTCGTAATCGAGCGACTCCTTTAAAAGGACTTTGGCATCCTCAAGAGGAACATGAGGGAAGAGCCTTCCAGGGAATTCGCTCATCGGGAGACCAAGGCACGGGACGATCTGTTCTTTGGTGACGTGATACTGATATTTACTTTTCATACCGACGGCATCCCAGGCTTCCGCGAATCGCTGAGCCGCATCCCAGAGGGTTCCGTCGATGTCAAATACAAGGGCTTTTTTCATGCGGACAATTATTCCTTTTTATTAAAAGAAAAACAACAAATATGATTTTTTAGTGTATAATTGTCTCAACTCAAAGCATATTTTGCGCTTTCGTTAATATTTGGGATTAAAATCCAATCGGATAAGGAGGCTTTTTTATGAGAACAGAGAAGATGAGACTCGACAACATTGAAAAGGTTTTTAGGGCGACAGTCAGGCTTTTTGAGAAGCACAACGTCATGAATACGACCCTTCAGATGATTGCCAACGAGGCCGGCGTTTCGACCCGTTCGATCGTCAATTATTTCAAAACCAGAGAAAACCTCTTGCTCGCCGTCCACCAAAGATATGTCGACAGCGCCCTCACGGAACTCGACAAATACTGCGCCAGCGAGAAATACAAATCCCTCAACGGCCGCGAACAGGTCCTTGATATCACAAGACACGTTCTCGACTTCGTTCCAAATTACTACGTTCACATTTATGCGATGAGAGAAATCAGCGTCGCCGTCTCCGCCGCCGGCATCACCGATGACAAGAGATTCATCAACGAGGCCATCGACTTCGTCTTCAAGCCAACGAAGATCGCCATGCAGAAAGGCCTTGAAGATGGCTCCATCACCTTGGCCAACGGCTATAACGAAGACAACCTCAAGATGTTCATCGTCGTCCTCCGCGGCGTCTTCGAGGAATACGCTGAGATCCTCAAATCCAAAAACGAGGCCACGATCAAGACGGTCTCCAACGCGATCGAAACCCTCTACCAATATCTCGACGCAATCTTAAGAGGACAAATCCATAAATGATAAAAAAACACCCGTCAAATCGGGTGTTTTTCTTTTATTAGAACGATAGCTTATTCGCAGCCTCTTCCTGGTATTTGAGAGGCTCTTTTAAGTTGATGATCCTCGCCTCAGGGTAGAGCTTAGAGATTTTCTTGGCCGCTCCTTTTGAGGTGCCTGAACCACTATATAGGACAAAGGTGACTTTCTTTCCTTCGAGCTTAAGTTCTTTGAGAAGGCTATTCGTTGGGGTGGCAAAACGCGCATTCCAGATTGGGGAACCGATATAAATCTCATCATAGAGTTCTGGGTTGACCGAAAGCTCTTTGATTTTTGGGCGTGTGCCGACTGTGGCTTTGAAGCCTCCTACAATCATCGAAAAGAAAAATGATTTAGGAATCGGGTTCTTGACGGTCTCGACCTTTTCGATCTCAAATCCTTTTTCTTTGAGCATGCTAGCGACCAAATCGCCGTTCCCACTGCGGGAATAATAAATGAAGAGCCTTTTCATATTCTTATGATATCAATAAACGCTAAGGCGCAAGAAACAAAAAAACTGTTGATGCGATTATCAACAGTCAGGGTTTGGTTTGGCGCGCTCGAGGCGACTCGAACGCCTGACCCACAGCTTAGAAGGCTGTTGCTCTATCCAACTGAGCTACGAGCGCGTGCCGAGACATTATAATACACCAAAGGTGATTTTGGGCAACCTTTTTATAGAGTTTTGAGTTTTTCGAGGAGGCTTATGGCCACTTCACGCGGCAAAAGCTGCTCAAGCTCCGATAATGAGGCGTTTTTGAGGGAATCGATTGTTGGGTAATTCTTCCTAAGGATCTCTTTCCTTTTCTCCCCTAACCCTTTGACGTCGTCGAAGACGCTTTGCTTCATCTTCTTGCTTCTTTCCGCTTTGTGGAAGGAGATGGCGAACCTATGAACCTCATCCTGCATCCTCATAAGAAGGAAGAAGAGAGGAGAAGTCACATTCAAAGGATAGGTGTTCCCGTTTTTGTCGATGATGCCTTCGGTTTGGTGCTTGTCGTTTTTGTATAGGCCATAGACTGGGATATCCACTTCAATCGAAGAGAGGGCCTCAAGCGTGGCGTGGACCTGGGTCAAACCGCCATCGGTGAGGATGAGGTCAGGATAGGAAAGGTTCTCTTCCTTGAGCCTCTTATATCTTCTTGTGACCACTTCCACCATCGAATGGTAATCGTCCCCGGCGTTCTCTACGTCGAGGTGGTATTTGCGGTACATCCCTTTGGCTGGCTCGCCATTGATATAGCAAACCATCGCGCCGACTGGCGAAGAGCCTTGAAGATGGGAGTTATCGAAAAGCTCGATGCGGTAAGGCGTCTTGATATTAAGGATCTTACCAAGTTCCTCTAGAAGCGCTTCGTTGTCGTCTTCTAGCCTTGCCGACATGAAGTGAGCGTCAAGCCCTTGTCTTGCATTAAGCGAGGCCATATCAAGAAGCTCAAAAAGCCTTCCCTCCTTTGGAGAGACGATCTTCGTGTCAGGGTAAATAGGAAGGAAATCCTCGGAAAATCCGTTGATATTACAGACGATTTCGCTTGGAAGGTCGTTGTTTTGATAGTATTCCTCGATAAGCTCAGTGGCTTGCTCGTGAGGCTCGCCAAAGCACTGGACGACGATGTTCTTTTTGCCTAGTAACCTTCCTCCCCTGATCGTCAGGATAGAGAGTCCAAGATAAGAATCCCTCGTCGCATAGGCGAAGACATCGCGGTTGGTTTTGTCGGTTGAGGCCTCAACGGATTGTTTGGCGACGGTCCTTTCTAAGGAATCGATGCTGTTTTTGTAATAGGCGGCGTCCTCATACCTCATCTCTTCTGAGGCAAGGAGCATCTTCTCTTTGAGTTCTTTCTTGATTGGCTCGATATTCCCTTCAAGAAGGGACTTGATGCTTTCGTAGAGATTCTTGTAAGTCTCTTCCGGCACCTCTTTCTCACACGGCCCAAGGCACTGGCCAAGGTGGTAATAGAGGCAGATCTTCTTACCTAAGGTCTTACATTTCCTTGTCGGATAGAGGGAATTGATGAGGTCGATTGTCTTGTAGGCGTCGCTCGAATTTGGGAAAGGGCCGAAGTAATAGTACTTCTTGTCATCCGCTCGACGGGCGATTTTGAGGAAGGCGTCTTTCCTCCTTAAGGCGATGTATGGGTAATGCGAATCGTCCATCAGCATGATGTTGTAGCGAGGATAATGGGTCTGGATGAGGTTCATCTCAAGGATGAAGGCCTCTTTCTCGCTATGGACGATGATGAAATCGAAATGATCGACATGGGTGACCATGGCGAAAACCTTTCCGCTTTGTGGGCGGAGGAAATACTGGGAAACCCTGTTCTTGAGGTTCTTCGCCTTGCCGACGTAGATGATCTTGTCCTCGGCGTCTTTCATCTGATAAACGCCAGGTTTGTTCGGAAGGAGAGCGATTTGGCTTTTGAGCTTTTTGCTGAGTTCCATCCGCTTATTTCAGGTGGACGATGGTCGCTCCGCCCCCTCCTTCTTCGCCGCTCGCCCCTTCATATGAGGCGATGATGTTCTTATGGGTGTCGCAATAGGTTCTTGTGAGATTGCGGAGAGCGCCGCTTCCCCAGCCATGGATGATTCTGACTCTCTTGTAATGGCGGAGCAGACATTCATCGATGTATTTCTCTAAGGAAAGCTTGGCCTCATCGATGTGTTGGCCAATGATATTGAGCTCAAGAGGGACGCTAGCACGGTTGGTAATGTCGTCGATTCTTAGAGCGGATGTCTCTTTTCTTTCGACCTTTGGCTCTTCAACCCTGACGGCCTGGTCTTTTTTCGCGTGGAGAGTGAGGCCTTCTCTCGTGACGATGGTGATTTTGTTGCCATTCAGTTCTTTGAGGCGGCCTTGGACAAATAAGGATGGGATGGCCACATAATCCCCAACGGAAAGAGGGCCATCGAAGGTCTCTTTCTTGACTTCTTCTTGGAGGTCTTCGAGCTTCTTTTTGGCTTTGATGACTTCGTGGAGTTTGACGTCAGAGTGTTGAACGCTCTTAAGGAGTTCATCCATCTTCTCTTCGTAATCGCCAAGCATCGCGTTCTTTTTGGCTTCGACGTCGCTAAGGAAATTCTCTTCGCGTTTAGCTAAGGCGGCTTCTTTTGATTTGAGGGCTTTGGCTTCCCCTTCCACTTTGGTTCTTTCGATAGCGAGCTTTGTTTTTTCTTCTTCGGCGAGGCGGGTTGCTTCGCTTAGTTTCTTGATGGCCTCGCTGACAGAGAGGTCTTCATGCTCGCTTAGGTATGAGGAGGCTTTCTTAAGAATCTCTTCTGGCACGCCAAAACGTTTGGCGACAACAAGGCCGTATGATTCGCCTGGCAAACCCATCTTGAGTTTGTAGGTTGGCGTAAGGGTTTGTTCATCAAACATCATTGAGGCGTTAGTAACCTCTGGATGGGATAAAGCGTAGGCCTTAAGGCCTTCGAAGTGAGAAGAAACAAGGGTTATCGCATGTTTCTCAAGGAGATAAGAGATTACGGAATAGGCAATGGCCTCACCTTCTTTTGGGGAGGTTCCGGTTCCAAGTTCATCAAGGAGGACAAGGTCTTTGCCTCCGATGTTGGAAAGAATCTCCGAGAGGTTCTTCATATGACCGCTGAAGGTCGAGAGGTTGTCGCTTAAGGATTGCGAGTCGCCGATATCGACGTAGATATGGCGGAAGAAGCCTAGCTCCGCGCCTTGATCGCAAGGGAGGGCTAAGCCGGATTGGTTCATCATGACAAGAAGGCCAATCGTTTTGAGGGCTACGGTTTTGCCACCGGCATTAGGACCAGAGATGACGATGAGCGAGGTTTTCTCATCGAGCATGAAATCGTTAGGAACGACCTTCTTTCTGTCCAAAAGAGGGTGTCTCGCGTTCATCATATCAACGACCGATTTCTTCGATAACGAGGCGATATGCGCGTCATTTTCGTGAGCGTAGTTGCCTTTCGCCATAAGGAAATCGAGATAGGCGATCATCTGGTTGCTCAAAAGGACTTCCTCTTCGTGAGAGAGGACTTCGCCGGTAAGTTCCATTAGGAGGCGATGAATCTCATCCCTCTCATCGTTTTGGAGCTCGACCATCTTGTTATTCATCTCGACGAGAATCTCAGGTTCGATGAAGGTCGTGCCACCGCTATTGGAGACATCCTGGACGATGCCGCGGACTTTGCTCTTGTATGAATTGGCGACAGGAAGGACGTAATGTCCGTTCTTGAGGGTCAATGTGTAATCGCTAAGCCACTCTTTGTTGGCCTCAAGGATGGAGTTGAGTCTCTTCTTCATCTCGTTCTCAAGTCGTCTCATCGCATGACGGACGGTGTTTAGTTTTGGCGAGGCATTATCAAAGATGGTGAGATCTGGGGCAATGACCCTATGAATCTCTTTCTCAACGTTTGAGATATCTGGGAAATGTGAGACGTACTCGAGTAAAAGAGGAGAGCTGTCTACTTGTTTGAAGTAGTGTCTCAAAGCGGCTTGGAGAAGGATATCGGAGGCAACTCTCTCCAGCTCGGTGATGCCAAGGACTCCGCCTTTCTTGGCCAAATCGATGGCCTTGGAAAGGTCGCTAGACACGGTGATCGGAAGATTCCCGAAACGGTCTAAGATGTCCATCATCTCTTGCGTGAAAGCGAGTTCTCTCTCAAGGGCGATGGAGTTGTCGAACATCCTTAAAGAGAGGGCTTTGTGCTTTCCGCCCTCGGTGCGTGTATAAGAGGCAAGCTTTTCAGTTACCTTATCAAATTCGAATTTTTCGTAAGCGTTTTGCATATGGTGATTATATCACCTATACGCAAGGTTGTTGGATTCGGTTAATTAAGTTTCGCTACTGAGCTTCGTTCTCGTTCGCGATAAAAGCCCTCATAACCGCTTGTCTTGTGACAATGCCGATAAAGGTGCCTTGGTCATCCGCTAAAGGAACAAAGTTTTGGCCCATGATGAGGTCGAGAATGTCCTTTGGTTCAGCGGATATTGCCCCTAAAGCGTACGGTCTATAGCTAGGGACATCGCTCAAAATGACTTTGTCAGATTCCTCAAAATCAAGCTTGTGTTCGATGAAATAGGCTAAAAGATCACCTTCACTGATGGTCCTTACGTATTTGCCTTCATGGTTGATGACAGGGACCACGCTGTAACGGTGCGCTTTCATCTTCTCCATCGCCTGACGGAGAGTGCAATCGTCGAAAAGATAGACCAGGTCAGCCTTCGGCTTAAGAAGGAATAGCAAGTTTGTTTTGATCATGCTCCTATTATAACCTCTTCCCCAAAAACAACAAAAAAGCCCCAAAGAGACGAAAAATGGTGATTAAAGAACGGAGGAAAGGGTAAAATCAATATTATGAAAATGCCGGTTAAGGTATATAGCATCGAGCCAAATGAGGAAACGCTTAAGAAAATGCGTTCTTTTTATGGCGACATGGCTGGAGATAGCCCAAACGAGTACATCGACCTCTTCTATCAGGCCGAAGGTTTGTCAGTGGCCATCTACAAGAAAAACAAGAAAGGCCATGTGAAGGTTGTCTTCCAAGGCCCTAACGCGGAAAATGAGGTCCGCCTTTGGGACAAAGACGCGAAAGGCTCTTCCCCGAAAGCCCCTGCTAGCCCTCTTTCTAAAAAAATAATTAATGTCTATCCGCAAATTGGTTCAGACGAAGTCGGCACCGGAGATTTCTTCGGTCCTATCTGCGTTTGCGCCGCCTATGTCACAAACGAGGACCTCAAAGAGATCGAGTCTTTGGGCATCACCGACAGCAAACTAATGACCGATGAATATATCCTCGAGATCGGACCAAGGCTCATCAAAAGATTTGACTACAGCCAACTCGCTCTTCCAAACGAGAAATACAACGAAGTCCATGATGAGATGAACATGAATGCGATTAAGGCTAAGATGCATAACCGCGCTGTCCTCAATCTCCTCAAAAAGCACCATGGCGTCGCTATTTATCAGGATCAGTTCGCTGAACCTAAGAACTATTACAACTATTTGAAAGACGAATCGGAGGTTGCTCAAGGAATCATTTTCTCAACCAAAGGTGAGAAGCTTTTCCCAAGCGTGGCCTTAGGAAGCGTCATCGCACGCTACTCTTTTTTGAGAAACATGGCAGAGATGAGCAAGAAATACGGCGTTGAGTTCCCATTCGGCGCAAGCGAAGCAGTAACGACATTCGCCAAAAAGTTCATCAAGAAGTTCGGAAAAGACGAACTTAAAAAAGTGGCGAAGATTAACTTCGCCAACTATAAGAAACTCGATTAATCCTCTATTTTTCGTGTAGAGTCGAGAGCAATTCAGAGAAATAGTCCGGAAGAGGAGCCTCAAAGCTCACCTCTTCATGGGTCCTCGGATGGAGGAAAGTCAAACGATAGGCATGCAATAGCTGCCCTTTTTTGTATACATTCTCATTGCCCGCGCCATAAAGAGGATCTCCGACAAGAGGATGATGGATGTAATCAAGATGAACTCTGATTTGATGGGTTCTGCCAGTCAAAAGACGGCAAGACACAAGGGTCAAATTCTCCTTGAAACGCTTTTCGACATGGAAGAATGTGATCGCCTCGCGTCCATTATGGGTATTTACAGCAAACTTGGTTGGGCTTTTTGGATCTCTGCCAATAGGTGCGTCAATCTTTCCATCTTCTTCGTCAATCAAACCCATGACTAAGGCCATGTATTCACGGTGCATGGTATGGTCAGAGAGCTGAGATGAGAGATACTCAAGAGCGGCATCGTTCTTGGCGACGACAAGTAACCCGGAAGTATCCTTATCAATACGATGGACAAGACCAGGTCTGACTGGGTCATCATCATTGGCTAACTTGTCCTCATGGAACTTAAGGGCGTTGACAAGCGTGCCATCAGAGTGACCGTTGCCCGGATGGACAACAAGGCCGGCTGGCTTATTGATCACGAGGAGGTCATCGTCCTCATAAACGACGTTCAAAGGGATGTCCTGCCCTTCCACCTCTAGTGGTTTATTAGTATATTCTTGGTAAATTATAATATCGGCAAGTCTTACCTTGTAGTGTGAGGTTTCAACCTTATCATTGACCAAAACAGCGCCATCCTTGATTAAGGACTGAACCTTACTTCTTGATGGGGCTGCCCCACTGCTGAAAAGAGCCTCATCAAGCCTCTTACCAACTAGTTTTTCATCAATGACAAGCTTAGCCATTATTAGCGTTTTTCCTCTTTGCTTCGATGATGTCTCTGACGATCACGATAACGACGAACATAATGACTCCGACAACCAAACAGGCATCGGCGACATTGAAGACAGCGAAGTCATAGAAACCAAATAATCTGAAGGCTAGGAAGTCGACGACTCCGCTGAATCCCACCACTGGTTCCCAATAGAATGTACGGTCGATCGCGTTGCCTAAAGCACCTGCTAAGCAGAGCGCGAAAACAACGTCAACCAAAACGTCTTTTTTCTTAAGGTATTTAAACCAATAGAAGATGATTCCGGCGCTTGCGATCCAAGAGATAGCAATGAAGACGAATCTCATCCATGGAATATCGGCTCCAAGGCTAAATGATGAACCTTGGTTGTATTGAAGCTTAATCGTGAAGAAGTCAGGGATGACGACGAAGCTTGATCCTGCACGCTTATCGAAAGCGTTCACCACTGCCCATTTTGTGACTTGGTCGATGATGATGAGCAATGGAGCAAGCCAAAGGAATGAGAAAAAGATATTCTTGAGGGTCCACTCAAACTTAGCCTCTTTCTTCTCAAAAAGGGGCTTCTTCTCCG
Organism: uncultured Erysipelotrichaceae bacterium; assembly: GCA_902793515.1. GTDB lineage: Bacteria > Bacillota_I > Bacilli_A > RFN20 > CAG-826 > UBA4951. The sequence goes on from CADBDO010000001.1 coordinate 39,879, forward strand.
TTTCAACGGGGGTTTCGACCTTGATTTCTTCTTCCATTATTCGATGGCTTTGGCGCATCTATCGCAAAGATGATGGCCATTGCCCCTTTCTTTAACATCAATTTTAGCAATTCTGCAGCGTTCGCAAACCTCGTGCTCGTCTTTCTTGACGGAGACGGAATCGGCATCGCCTAACTCAATCTCGGCCTCACTGACGCCGAAATAACGGGCGAGTTCATCCTTCTCGAGTTTGGAGAGGGTCTCATAAAGAGCCTTGTCAGAGGTGACGATATCAAGCTCAGCCTCGAGAGAAGAACCGATGAGTCCTTCGTTTCTCTTGTTTTCAAGGGCTTTGAGAGCGATGGTTCTAAGATCTTTGAACTTCGCATACATCTCTTTGTCCTCTTTGCTATATTCATGGGTTTCTGAAGGCATGTCTTCAAGCTGAGGAGAGGCTTTCTTCTCGCCTGGGAGATAGCTATAGACCTCATCCATGGTGAAGCTGAGGATTGGGTTGAAGAGTAAGCAAAGCTCTTTGGTTAGCTTATAAAGGACATACTGGACGGCCTTTCTTCTTGGGGAAGAGGCTTTCTCGCAGTACATGATGTCCTTGGTCATATCGAGGTAGAAGCTCGAAAGATCAACCATGAAGTTGGTGAGAAGCATTTGGACTTTGCTGAATGAGAAGGACTCATAGGCGGCCAAAACGTTATTCTTGACCTCTTCGAACTGGGCGAGGATCCAATTGTCGACTGGCCATAAAGTTGGCTTGTCGCCTGGGATATATGGCTTATCTGCGCCATCTTGGAGGTTGCCAAGCATGAACTTGAAGGTGTTTCTGATCTTTCTATATTGGTCAGCGATGGTCTTGATGATGGATTCACTGATAGCGACATCGGCTTCGAAGTTGACGCTGGAAGCCCATAAACGGAGCAAGTCGGCACCAGAAGTGTTCGCGACTTTGCTAGGATCGATACCGTTTCCAGCGGATTTGGACATCTTTTGCCAATTCTCATCCATGACCCAGCCATGGGTAAGACAGGTCTTGAATGGGGCTTTGCCGCTATAGGCGACGCTTAAGATGAGGGAGGCATTGAACCAGCCACGATACTGGTCGTTGCCTTCAAGATAAAGGTCTGATGGATAGGAAAGGCCTCTTTCGTTGAGGACACCGTTCCAAGAAGAGCCGGAATCGAACCAAACGTCCATGATATCGGTCTCTTTGCGGAAAATGCCGTTTGGCGATTTCTCGTTCTTATATCCTTCTGGGAGAAGCTCTTTGACGTCGTGGTTGAACCAGCCGTTAGAGCCTTCTTTGGCGATGATTTCTCTGATGTGGTCGAAGACTTCCTTCTCGATGATCGGGGAATCGTCCTCATTATAGATGATTGGGAGAGGAACACCCCAGGAACGTTGACGGGAAATGCACCAGTCAGCACGGTCTTTGATCATGTTGACCATCTTCTCTTCGCCCCAAGCTGGTTCCCATTTGATCTGGTGAACGGCCTCAAGGAGCTCTTTTCTGATTGGCTCGATGGAGCAGAACCATTGTGGGGTGGCTCTGAAGATGACTGGCTTATGGGTTCTCCAGTCGTGTGGGTAGCTATGGACGATGTCGATCTCTTTGAGGAGATGGCCGTTCTTGGTCAAAAGATCGATGACGACTGCATCGCTGTCAGCGTAGAAAAGACCGTTGATTGGGTCATTTTCTTCCATATGGACAACGCCTTTCTCGTCGATTGGGCAAGTTGGGCGGATGTTGTACTTGAGACAGGCATTGAAGTCATCGGTACCGAAGTCTGGGGCGATATGGACGCAACCCGTGCCATCTTCGGCAGTAACATATGCAGCGTTGATGATTAAGGATGAGCGGTCATAAAGAGGATGCTTGACGGTGAGGTTCTCAAGGTCCTGGCCATGGAAGGTCTTAAGGAGCTTGGTCTCTTTGAATTCAAGGGTCTCTTTGACTTTCTCTAAAAGGGATGAGCAGAAAAGGAAGGTTCCCTTTTCGGTCTCATATAAGCCGTATTCGAATTTTGGGTTGAGGGCGATCGCCTTGTTATGAGGGATGGTCCATGGGGTCGTGGTCCAGATGATGACTTTGGAGCCTTCTGGGAGCTTGTCTTTGCCATCAAGGACATCGAAAGCGATGTATAAGGTTCTCGCGGTGACGTCTTGGTATTCGACCTCAGCCTCAGCGAGAGCGGATTCGCTAGATGGGGACCAGTAAACTGGCTTGAGGCCTTTATAAATGATGCCTCTAAGGGCCATCGCAGCGAAGACATCGATCTGACGGGCTTCGTATTCTGGCATCAAGGTGAGGTATGGATGGTCATAGTCGCCTAAGCAGCCAAGGCGCTTGATCTGGGTTTTTTGTCTAGCAACCTGCTCATAGGCATAATTCTTGCAATGGTCGCGGAAATCGGCGACGGACATCGCTTTGCGGTTAACGCCGGATTTGGTGACTCTGACCTCGATTGGAAGGCCGTGCGTGTCCCATCCGAAGACGAATGGGGTCTTGTAGCCTTTCATGTTCTTGTAACGGACGGTGAAATCCTTGAGGAGACGATTGAGCATGTGGCCGCAGTGAATGTCGCCGTTGGCGTATGGCGGGCCATCATGGAGAAGGTATTCTTCGCAACCCTCTCGATTCTGGTTCATCTTTTCGTAAAGGTTCATCTCATGCCACTTTTCGATCATCTTCGGCTCTTTGATGGTGAGGTTTCCCCTCATCTCAAAACCGGTGTTAGGCATAAGCAATGTGTCTTTGAGCTCGCTCATATGGATCTCTCCTTTCAAGAAATAAAAAACGCCCATCTAAGGGCGCATTCCGCGTGGTACCACCTTAGTTCGATTAATCGCACTCAAGTCCCTAGATAACGTTAGGGTGACGTCCTTCCTACTACTATTTCAGAAGGATGGCTCCGATAGTGATGGGGCTTGCGCGGTGCCTCGTTCTCATCCAGGAGGCTCTCTGTAGGGTGCGCTTGTCCGCTCTATCATCCTAGCCGAGGACACTATATAGGAAGCACCCGGCTTTTGCAAGGAACTTCAAAGAAGTTAAAGAAAAACCGAGCCCATTTGAGCCCGGTTATGCTTCTAAATATGTCCTTATTCGTCCTTAAGGAAGTTAGGAAGGATGTCGTCGGCGATGCCGCTTTCGTCTTCTTTCTCATCAAGAGGCGCGGACTCGACAGGCTTGACTGGCTCGCTGATTCCGCTTCCGAGTTCTTCTTTCGATGGAGCGACGAATTTTGGGGTGTTGCTGAAATCGAATTCTTCGGTGAAGTCGCTCGCGATGACGGAAACGACGATGGTGTCATCGATATTCGGGTTGATTGAGACACCGAACTTGATGTCGATGGCCCCGCCAGCCTGGGCATTGATTCTGTTGACGCATTCCTGAGCTTCGTAAAGGGTGACGTTGCTGCCGCAGGTGACGGCGCAGATAGCGCGTCTTGCACCAGAGATCGAAGTCTCGAGAAGAGGAGAATTGATCGCATTATCCGCGGCTTCTTCGGCTTTCTTGGCACCTTTGCCGATGCCGTATCCGATAAGGGCGACGCCGCTCGATTTAAGGGTTGATTTGACATCAGCGAAGTCTAAGTTCATCTGAGCTGGGACAAGGATGAGGTCGGCGACGGTCCTGACCGATTGGCAAAGGATGGCGTCACTCTCGCTGAAAGCCATATTGATTGGGGCGTTTCCAGCCGACATTAAGAGCTTGTCGTTACTGACGATGATGATTGAGTCGACGGCATCTTTCAAAGCGTTCAAGCCTTGGACGCTGTTCTCGATGCGTTTTGGTCCTTCGAAGGTGAATGGGCGGGTGACGATGGCGACGGTTAAGCAGCCGGCGTCTTTCGCGATGCGGGCGATTACAGGCGCTGCGCCAGTGCCGGTGCCCTTGCCCATGCCGGCGGCCACGAAGACCATGTCGGCTCCTTCGACGATTTTCTGGATGGTTTCTTTGGAAGCTTCGGCAGCGGCTTTGCCCATCGCTGGGTCTCCACCGGCGCCTAAGCCTTTGGTGATCTCTTCGCCGATAACGATTCTGTGGGCGGCTTTGGAGGAGGCTAAAGCCTGCTTATCGGTGTTGACGACATAAAATTCGACGTTCTGGATGTTCTCGTCGATCATGCGGTTGACCGCGTTGTTGCCCGCTCCGCCGACGCCGATGACGACGATCTTGGCTACAGGTTCGAAGTTATCCAAATCACGGATATCATCATCGAATGGCATAATTAGTCCTCCTTTTTGGAACCTCTCGTTAAGCTTGAGATTCCATGATAGTTGTCTTCCAAGGTGCCTCTATATTCGCCTCCTAAGACGATGAGGCCAAGGATGTTCGTGGCACCTGGATCACGAGCACCTAAGGTTTTTGGCATGTATTTGTGGACGTTTCTTCCACCGAAGTCGCCTAAGAGCTTGTCGATTCCTTTTAATAAGGAAGTTCCTCCTGAGATGACGAGAGGAAGCGAGGCGAATGGGCTCTTATCCGCCATATTCTGAGCTTTGGCTTGATTCTCGACCAAAGTGTTGATGGCGTTTTTGATGTAGGCGTTATAGGAGCCAAAGAACTCTTGGATGAGAGTGTTGAGCTGCGTCTGGCTGATGGTCTTCTTACCACCATCGACGTCCTTCTTGAAGATTGGGGAAGGATAGGCGAATGTCCTTTCGTCATATCCGTATTTCTTCTTGAGGGTCTCCGCCTCTTCGAAAGAGATCTCGAAGGCTTTGGCGATCTTCTCGGTGAGGTCGTCTCCGCCAAGCGGGAAGTAAAGGCTCGCGAATGGCGAATTGTTTCCAATCAAGGAAACGGTCGTAAGATGGGCACCCATGTCGATATAGAAATAAGTGCCTGGGAGGTTTCCTTCCGACTTGACCATCATGGCCGCGCACTGAGTGGCCACGCTTGAGTGGATGACGCGAAGGCCTGCGCTTTGGGCGGCTTGCACGTATGAGCTATAAATGGCGTCAGGAAGGGTGAAGATCTTCGCAAAAAGGGTTAAGTATTCGGCTCTTTCTCCTATAGGAGGGTTCGAATATTGTCTGCCGTTTCCAATCACGAAAGCGTCAGGGACGATATCGACGAGGTAGGAGCCATTAGGCACGCCATCGCGCTTAAGCATAAGGGTGACGTTACTGATATCAAGCTGCTCGACCGTGTCACGGACGACGTTTGTGGTCTTGTCGTTTTGGAAGACCTGGAAGCCGATTGGCGGCACGACGAAATTGATTTCTTTTGGATCGACTTTGAGTTTGAGTTCCTCATCCTCAATGTTGAGGTATGGGGCTAAGGCCTCACCCAAAGCGATTGGGTTTGGAATCTGACCGTCTTTGACAAAACCGGAAAGAGGGAATTTCTTATAGTAAAGGACATGAGGGACTCTGCCTTCACTATAACCAACGGCGAATTTGACGCTCGAAGAGCAAATCTCTAAAACTGCGGTATTCTTGATGGTGCGTTCCATACTTGTATTCTAGTTTAGAATACCTGAAAGTTTTTCTCAATCTATAACGATAGGGAATTAGTAGTTTTATGGCAAAAATTTGGAAATCAGTTTCCTTTGTGGCGGTAAATGTCAAATCTAGCGGCCTTATCGCTTGCTAGCTCGTAATGGGATAGAGCCTCTTCGAAATTCTTTTTCGAAGCCTCTTCTTTCGAGATGATGAGCCACTTCGGCTCCTTGGTTTCGATGAAGGTTATGACCTCTGGTATGACTTCCTCGTTATCAAGGGCCCACCACGACTGATTGGCGTAGAACCTCTCTTCGGAAACAACATCGAGAGCGAGATATACGGAGCATGAGCAATCGATCGCAAAGACCTTTTCCCCATCCCTATCTTCTTGAGGGATCGTTTCTAGAAGAGCCTTTTCGTCTTGAGCGTTTGTCGAATATTCAAAACCCCAAACGCCGGTCGTGTAATAAAGGGTTGGGGTGAGAGAACCTAAAAGAATGATGCCTAATAGGAAAAGGGAACCAAGAGAGACCTTAGTGATAAGAGCGGGTTTCTCTTTTGGAATCGAATGGATAAAAAAGACGATCCAAAGCGAGGCGAAAGAAAGCCCGCAGAGAATATAGGAAAGATACCTTCCTAGGAAGACCCAAGGGACGAAAACGCTTAAGGCGACGATGAAGAGGAAATTCTTGAAAGATGAGGCAGCATCCCACTTTTTCTCTAGTCTCTCGAAGAGGAAAGCCAAAGCGATAAGCAGCGCCGAACCGATTCTGAAGAAGACCTGATCAAGAGGGAAATCCTTCACCCTTCCGATATAGATGAAGTTCTCTAAAATCGTGGCCTTGAACATCTCAGGGAAATAGCCTCCGCTGATAGCAATGATGGCAAAGATATCAGAGGTTAGGAGGAAGAAGAGGAAAGCGATGATGACGTTGATCCAAAAAAGCTTCATCTTGTGCTCTTTGATGGAGGTCACGAATAACCAAATCATTCCACCATATGCGTATATCGCGTCTAGTGGCCTCGAGTTAAGAGCCAAGGCCATCTCAACGCCGATAAAGATGGAGCCGGCATAGAGGTAACCCTCTTTCTCCTCTTTGAGCGCCCTCACGTAGAAATAGAGGTAAGCGGTCGCAAAAGGAAGGAGCCAGATTCCGATTGTGTTCCCTCCTCCGATAAGAAGCCTTAATGTGGCCAAAAAGCCGACAGCCACCGCTTTTTCTAACCATGAGAGCTCCATCTTCTCAAGAGTCTCTAAGAGTAAGAAAAGTGAGATTCCACCAAAAACAACCTCAAGGATGAAGATGCCGTAAGACTCATTGATGAGGAGACCAAGCATATCGATGCCAAGGTGATAGAGTCCTTTGTGATCATAGACGTCTAAGTAAGGCCTTTTGCCGGCAAGGATTGCTTTCGCTTCGTAAATGAAAAGGACCCCATCTTGCGAGAAGGTGTCCCCATGGAAGGACCCGAAAATCGGTGAGATGGAGTCGCTAGATAATAAGGAGATGATAAAAGAAAGAGAGAAGGCGATGAGGAGTTCTATAAGAACCCTGATGATGGCTTTTTTTCTTTCTAGAAACACTGGCACATTCTAGTACAAAAAAAGCCCCCATGCAAAAGATGAAGGCCTTTTTTGAAAAGGAGATGCGTATATTATTCTTCGATAGATGCTTCTGGAAGGGACTCTTCTGCGACCTGCTTCTTCGTCTCCTCGACGTGTTGGGCGGCTTTTGGCTCATCAATCTTCGCGGCCGAGACCTTGTAGGAGATACCGATCGGGATGGCGGCGACGGTGAGCAAAGCAAAGCCTAGGGCTAAGCCCCTGAGGAAGCCACGTCTCATGTAATAACCTTTTTTGTGGCCGGTTTTTTCGAGTTTGTCTTTCACTTTGACTCTCCTTTCTTCTTGATGGCCCTTAGAAGGGCGCTGGTTGAGCGATGGTTTTCATCAAGCTCTTTATCGGAAGCGCGGATGGCGCGCTTCGTGAGATTCTCATAAGGTGCCTCTTCGTCTAAGGAAGGAAGAAGCGCATGCCTGTCCCCTTCGATGACGGTCAGTTCCCTGAAGCGGTTCTTGACGAGCCTGTCTTCCAAGGAATGGAAGCTGATGATGGCGATGACTCCTCCGGGTTTAAGGATCTTGTCAAAGTCCTCAAGGAGGGTTTTGAGATTATCGAGCTCATGGTTGGTCTCGATGCGGAGGGCTTGGAAGATCTGCTTTGCAGGATGGCCCTTTTTGGCAAGAACCTTAGCTGGTTTTGCGCTTTTGATGATGTCGACGAGCTCGAAGGTGGTTTCGATTTCCTTCTTTGCTCTATATTCCACGATTCGCTTTGCGACTCGATAGGAATCCTGGTCTTCGCCATATTCGCGGAAGATTCTGGTGAGATCCTCTAACGAATAGGTGTTCACGATGCTTTTGGCGGATAAAGATGCATCGAGGTCCATCCTCATGTCGAGCTCGCTATCGAAACGGTAGCTGAACCCTCTTTCGCCTTCGTCGAACTGTGGGGATGAGACACCAAGGTCAGCGGTTATGCCGTCGACTTCCGTGACTCCAAGTTTCCTAAGTTCTTCGACGAAGTATGCGAAGTTGCTATTGATGATGGTGAAGTTTTTTCCGACCGACTCTAATCTTTTGGTGCTTTTCTCAATGGCCTCTTTATCCATATCGAAGGAATAAAGATGACCGTTTTTGATTAGCTTCAGGATGGCGCTTGAGGTGCCTCCTCTTCCTAAAGTCAAGTCGACATATATGCCATCTTCCTTCGGGTTAAGAAGAGAGATAGTCTCATCAAGAAGGACGCTGTAATGCTCGTTTTCCATAGCACTACTTTCCTTCACGATCAGCGATGCTCTGCGCGAGTTCGTCGAATCTCACTTCAGCGTCTTTCATGACTTTGTCGTGAGTCTCTTTGTTAAAGATTTCGAAATGGTCGATGACGCCGATGACGACGACTTCGCCTTCGAGGCTTGGGAGAGAGATACGGCCATGGCTATCGACATCAAGGACGTTTGTCGATGCGGACACTTCTCTCACGTAAGCACGAACTTCGCGGTCGAGATAGGAACGTTTCTGAAGATCTTCAAGGAAGGCATCGAAGCCCTTTTCCTCAAAAACGGCGATGGCACCTTCGTGTCCTTTCACTGCGTAAAATCTTGCTGGAAGTTCACCAACAAGTTTCGAAGGAAGTTGAAGACGATGCTTGTCGTCTAAAACACGGTTGTAGGTTCCAAAATACTTTCCCACTTTTTCCCACCTTTGGTTATATTTAACAATATGCCTGACTTTTCTGCAAACATTTTTCGCAAAAATGCGCGTGGGAAAATGAAAAAACCGCCGCAGAGCAGCGGTTTATTTTGTGCATACGCGACTATTCTTCGTCTAAGCCTTTGATTCTGATTCCGCCTTTGGAACCTTCTTTGGCTTTCTCTTCGTCGCTAAGGATCCTCACCCCTCCGACTTCATCTTTGAGGGTG
>CADBDO010000002.1 GCA_902793515.1 uncultured Erysipelotrichaceae bacterium
GATAGCGACCCAGCCAAAGGCGCCCTCGACCTCAAACCAAACGAGGCTGCCTTGCTTAAGATGATCAAAGACTCCGGTCAGTTCCAGAAGACCATCGTCATGATCAACTCCCCATTCCCAATGTCGCTTCACTACGCTGACGAAGAAGAATATGGCGTTGATGCCGTTCTCTACTTCGGCGTTCCTGGCTACTATTCCATGGAAGGCGTTGCCAACGTCCTTATTGGCAAAGCCAACCCATCTGGCCACACCTGCGTCACTTTCCCAGCTCACTGCTCCAACAGCGCTGCCTTCCAGAACTTCGGCAACCCTGGCTTCAAGGGCAGCGGTGCCTCTGGAAACTACGTCATCTACCAAGAAGGCATCTACGTTGGCTACAAGTACTATGAGACCCGTTATGCCGACTGTGTCTTAGGCAGAGGCAACGCCAACGGCAATGCCGGTGTCTACGAAGAAGGCGATTCTTCCTGGACTTACTCCCACGAAGTCGCTTACCCATTCGGCTATGGTCTTAGCTACGTCGACTTCAAACAGAAGATGACCTCCCTCAGCTACAACAAAGAGACTGATGAGATCGAAGCTGAGATCGAAGTTGAGAACCTCGGAGACAGAGAAGGCATGGATGCCGCTCAGCTCTTCGCTCAGGTCCCATACGTTGAAGGTGGACTTCCAAAATCCGCCATTCAGCTCCTTGGCTACGAAAAAGTCACCGTTCCAGCCAAAGGCAAAGTGACCGCCAAAATCACTGCCCCACGCTACTTCCTCGCTTCCTATGATCCAGAGAAAGACAATGGCGAAGGCGGCTACATCCTTGATGATGGCAAGTACTACTTCGCTTGTGGTAATGGTGTCCACGAAGCCCTTAACAACATCCTTGGCAAGACTGCCCCAGGCAAAGCCCTCACCGACCACAGAGGCAACAGCTACACCGCTGACCTTGACTGTGTCAAAGAGCTTGACATCGCCGGTTCGCAGAACGCCTATGCCAAGTCCGTCTACAACAAAGAAGTCGACGTCAAGAACCAGTTCGAAGACGCTGACATCAACTACTGGGCCAACGACAACGAGAAGATCACCTATCTCAGCCGTGACAACTGGCAGGATACCTGGCCAACCGGTCCAGATCACAACATCACCCAGACCCAGGCTATGAAAGACGCCATGAACATGAGCAAGCTCTACACCAAGCCTGCTGATGCCCCATCCTACAAAAATGGCAAAGGCGAACTCTACAGCGTCGAGCTCGATAACCCAATCAAGTTCTCCGACGTCGCCACCTGGGAATACGATGACCCACGTTGGGATGACTTCATCAAACAGATGTCCCTCAACGACCTCACCGTCTCCATGTCCGACAACCGTGGTATCCTCGCTGTTCCAAGCGTCGGTAAACCAACCAACTCCATCGCCGAAGGTCCAGAAGGACTTCTCATGCCATACGCTTATGGTGATGGCCGTTGGGCCACTGGCTTCGCCACCGGTCCTGTCTACACCTCGACCTGGGATCACAAAATGCAAGCCAACCTCGGCAAATTCTACGGTGAAGACGCCCTTTACTGCGGTGTCTCCGGTGTCAACGCCCCAGGCGCTAACATCTGCCGTACTGCCTACACTTCCCGTGCTTCTGAGTACATGTCAGAAGATGGTGTCATGAACTACTTCACCGCCAGCAACATCATCAAAGCTGCCCGTGAAAAAGGCCTCATCATGAACATCAAACACTGCTTCCTCAACAACCAGGAAACCAACCGTCAGAGAATCGCGACCTTCTGCAACGAGCAGGCTATCCGCGAAATCTACTTACGTCCATTCGAAGGCGCTCTCACTAAGGGTGAAGGCCTTGGCATCATGACCTCCTACAACCGTATCGGTCTCCGCTATGCCGCCTGCCACGACAGACTCGCCTTCAACGTCATGCGTGGCGAATGGGCCTACAAAGGTCTCATCATCGACGACGCTTTGACTGGTAGCAATACCGACCAATACTCCAACACCGCCGCCATGATCCTTGGTGGAACCGAAGTCTTCTGCCTCGATGGCGGACGTGGTTCCCTCATCCGTCAGCTTATCGAAGGCTCCGGAGATGATGGCTACTTACTCCAGCTTTGCCAAAAGGCAAATAAGGACATCATGTACGCCTACGCTCAGTCTTGGATGGGTGACGCCGGACGCGCCGCCGCTGAGGCTGCCGCAAAAGGCGAATCCGGCGAGGTCGAAGAAGGACCAAAAGAACAGTTCAAGTGGTGGAAACCAGTCGTCGGAGCTATCGACGGCGTCATCGGCGCCTTCGCTCTTGCCTCGATCGCTTGCTTCGTCATCTTCACCTTTGTCAAGAAGGTCGAACCAAAAGATGTTGAAGAATCCACCGAAGGAGGTAACGCCTAATGATGAAATTCATTAAGAGCAAAAAGCTCGGCTACTGGTTCATGGTAGCCACCGCGATCCTCTCGCTCGTCTTATTCATCATCTATCTCACCACCTATGAGCCAGGCCAATTCGGACATGGACACACCATGCCTAACAGCGCTGCCAGCTACGCCACCGAGCTAGTCTGGATCTGGGCGCTCTTCGCCTTCCTCGCTCAGCTTGCCGCTCTTGCCGCTCCTGAGCACAAATGGCTTGAGATCGTCGTCATCGGCTGCATCGGCGGAGCCCTCTTCGTCGAGATCCAGCTCTGCCCAACCGTCTTAGCGGCCCTTGCTACTGGCGTCGCTTACGAAGGCGGTTCCCTCGAGCTCCATTTAACCTATTTAATCCTTATTCTTATTGCTCTTGCCATCGGCGTCGCTTCCTGCTTCTTGGATAGCATCGGTGACGAAGAGAAAGAAGAGCTCAAGAAGACCTTCGCCATGCCACGTTTCGCTGGCGCGGCCGGTCTTGCTGGCGTTCTCGCCATCGTCGGTATCGTTCTCTCCTCCAGCTTAGGCGCTGCCCAGTCTGGTCCAAGTAACGCTATCGATCCAACCGCTTCCTCTGAGGCCCCAGCGAAGAAATTCGCCATCGACCTCCAGAAGGAATTCGGAGACAAAGTCGATCCAAACTACACCTTCGACCCAACCTCCGTCCACTTCACCAAAGAAGGCAACCAGTACAGCGCTTATACCGATGAGAATGAGCGGAAGAACGCCATCCAGTCCGCTGTCGGCAGCTCCTATGAGCGTAGCGATGCTAACCTCGTCTACTGCTTCGAAGGCGCTTACGCCGAAGGCTGGCAGGGCGACTACTCCAAGCACTATGCCTATCTCTATCTCTGGGATGACGGCTTATACAACGGTGAATCCGATGGCAAAAAGATCTACGGATACTGGTATGACACTGAAGAAGGTAGCGAAGCCGGTGCGACCTTAGTCATGATCGACACCCGCGGCAGCGACTGTGATATGGTCTGCTCCGTCAACACCTCCAAGTTCTATAAGTGGGTCACCGAAGTTAAGTCCGACCTCAACAGAGGCCGTACCATCAAGGCTTTCGGCTATTACTATTACCCAACCATCGGCTTCTATGTCGACCCAGGCGTTGATTACGTCGTCGTCGAAAAGGCCGAGGACATCGATGACAGCATCACCCTTGGCTGGACCGGCATGAGAGTTCTCAACAACTACACCGTCGGTTCCGTCTTCGATGCCGCCGCCAACCTCAAGTTCAGTGCCGTCAAAGATAGCGATGAAGCTAACGTCAAGATCGTCACCGCTACTTGGAAGACCTATTCTTGGGACACCAAGATCTACATCGGTTCAGCCCCAGCCGCCGAGGAAGCCCCAGCTTCCCCAGCCGCCGCTGAATAAGTAGCTCAAAACAAAAAACTGAGGTCACTCGACGAGTGACCTCTTTTTTCATGCCTATCTAAAGAAAAACCTCTTAAATATAGAAGAATTTACTAGTGTAAGGGCTTTCTAACCTATATACTAATCATGTTTGAAATCAATCACCCTTAAGGGTGATGTCAAAAAAGGAGAAAACATGAAACTCAATAAGAAGATTCTTGTCCTCTCTGCCCTTCTTTGCATGGGTCTTGGCGGATGCGTCGGACCTGCTAGCAATGGCAGTGGGACAAGCGAAGAATCCGTCGCCCCTTGGAGCGACCCAGGAACCGCTGACTTCACCGACCTCACCGAATTCGAAGAGCCAATCGATGTCCGCACCGAAGATCAGAAAGCCTTCATCGAATACGATGGCGACTACAGTCAGCTTCAGCAAAGCGACTTCACCGGTACCTACCACACGAATCCAAACGAATCCCAGTCCGAAGCCAAGACCTTCGAAATCGCCTTCGAGCATGAGACCGACAAAGAAGTCGCCTCTTACGAGATCGAGATGTCTCTCAAAAACAACATGGAAGACGCTTGGAGCTTCCCATGCACCGACAAAAAGGCGACCATCCAGAACCTTTTCATCGGCAGCACCTATTACTACAGAGTCAAGGCCAACTACGCCGAAGGTGAGCCAGAATATTCCTTCGTCAAGACCCTCGAGACCGTCGATGCGGCCCCACGTATCGTCAATATCTCCGGCATGACCAACTGCCGCGACCTCGGCGGAAAGATGACCGCGAGCGGCGCCAAGATCAGACAAGGCCTTCTTTATAGGACCGCCTCCCTTGACGACAACCAGTCCGGTTCCATCATCAACGACACCGGCAGAGCCGTCGCCAGAAAATACCTTGGTATGAAGACCGAGATCGACCTCCGCGGTGGCCCAAACGGCACCGGCGGCGAGGGCAGTGGTTCCTTCACCGGTTCCTCTAAGCTCGACAGCGAGACCGATTACAAGTTCATCCCGTTCGCTTATTCAAACGGCAAAGACAACCTCTTCCGTAACATCATCCCAGTGAGACGCTTCTTCGAGACCTTGGCCACCCCAGAAGCCTTCCCAGCCTTCTTCCATTGCCGTATCGGCACCGACAGAACCGGCTTATGCGCCACACTTCTCAATGGTCTCCTTGGCCTTTCCCTCCAGGAAATCTACCAGGATTACCTCTTCTCGAACTTCGGCAAGATCGGCAAGACCAGCACCGTTGGCCAGGCCAATGAAGATGGCATCGCCGGCTACGTCCACGAGCTCACCGCCTTCGATGGCGACACCCTCCAGGAAAGAGTCTATAACTTCCTCCTCACCATCGGCGTCAAAGAGTCCACCCTTCAGAACATCCTCGACACCATGCTCGAAGGACCAAAACCAGAGCTCAATCCTAAGAAGATCAACCTCACCCACGCCGAAAGCTTCGATCTTGACGGCGCTTCGATCGTCGACAGCACCGAATTCCGTTCCCCAGAGAAAGCCGCTAAGCTCTCCCAGGGCAACAAGATTTCCTACACCTTCACTTCGAGCAAAGCCGTTGAGACTTCCATCACCGCGATGATGACCTCCAAGAACACAAGCAGCAACTTAGCTTCCGCCCTTAAGGTCACCCTTGATGGCACTGAGCTCAGCATCAAGGACACCAGCTTCGCCACCAACCAGCTTGGCTTTGGCACCAACGACGAATACTGGGAGCCAGCCAAACTCATCGACGGCGTCAGCTTAAGCGCTGCCAGCCACACCATCGAGGTTGAAAACCTCATCTCAAGTGACATCAAGATCACCGATATGGTTCTCACCCTTGGCGGCGACACCGAGATCACCCTTGCTTAATTAAGCGAAAACATTAGAAGCCAAGCGCCCAAAAACGCTTGGCTTTTTCTTTATTTTTGTAAGCGCATACACCTGTTTACTTTTAATCGGAAAACGCAAAAGCGGTGGGGTTTTCCATGACTTTCTTATCAAAGATAAAGAAAGGGCTTTCATTTTTTGTTGGAAAAGGTTGTATTTTCTTCGAAGAATAGGTGATAATGTAGTCAACAAAATCTCAAAGACCAAGGGATTGACTTTCCTTTGGCAAACCAAAAAGGAGAATTTTTTAATGAAAAAAAGTCTTTCACAAGTCTTGATTCTCTCCGCCGCGCTTTTATTGGCTTCCTGCCAATTTGGTGGTGATGAGAAATCAACCGCTGCGCCAGGCACATCAGAGGCTGGCACCAGCGTCGCCTCCGAAGCCGGAACTTCCGAAGCCGGAACTTCTACTTCTACCCCAGCTGGCAGCACATCAACCCCAACTGGAAGTTCATCCAGACCAAGTGGATCCTCTTCCAGACCAAGTGGAACCAGCACTCCAGCCGCTTCATCCTCAGCTCAGGCTGAAGGCACCGTCGCTTTCTCTGGCATCGACATCATCGAAGAGAACGGCCACGTTACCGCTAAGATCACCGGTTCAATCTCCGGCTTTGCTACCACTGATGCCATGAAGATGGCCTTCGGTCTTGTTCAAAGCGAAGTTGCTGATGGTGCGACCGCTCAGTACATCTTAGGCTCCGCTACCCCAGCCGATGCCGACTACAAGTATGTCCCAACCGTCAATTCGACCGCCGGCACATTCGAACTCAAAGTCGACCTCAGCGCCGTTACTTGGGCCGGTGGAACTTATACTGCCATGTGTGGTCCAAAAGGCCACTATGCTGCTGTCGGTGGACAGCAAGCAACCGGTATGACTTATGGTACCGGCAAAGTTAAGACCTCTGAATACAGAATCTCGATCAGATCCCACAACGGCACCATCGCCGCTGATGAACTCCCACCAGTCGAATTGACCCTCTCCTCAGTCGAGGTCGTCGAAGTTGAAAGCGTTAAGCATGTCATCCACACCATCGGTGGCGCTCTTAACACAGCCAAACTTTCCGAAGCTGATTTCCTTGCCAAGCATCCATACATCCAGTACGAGCACATCAACGATGGCCTTGGTGGCGGCTGGAAGAAGAACGTCATGGGCAGCTCCACCAAGACTGACTTGGTTACCGTCGCTGTTGAAAACGGCAATGCCCTCATTAAGGTCGATGTTACCGATTTACCAATCGGCGGATACAACATCAAGATCAATCTCAATGGCGACAGCGATGTCGACACCAAGATGGACGCCGTCATCAACGGACCAGCCGTCGTTAACGGAACCAAGAAATATACACCATTCGCTGATAGCAGCAAGTCCGCCGAAGCCGACCTCTATGGCAACTGCGGTCTCTACATCGCCCACGAACACAGCCTTACTGTTGGTGAAAAAGCCGAAGATAGCGCCCTCCGTACCGTCACTTGCACCGATGGCGACTACACCGGTTATGAGCTCCGTGCCGCCGAAGCCACCTCTGGTCAATTGGCTCCAGCCGAAACTGGCAGCGGTAACACCGAAAAGAACACCAGATTAGGCAAAGACAAAAAGTTCGACGATGTTTGGGATATCTCTGGCATCGCCTCTGGCGAATACGAGGTTTACCTCGAGGCCCGTTGCTCTGCTGGCAACGCCAATGCTGGTTACTGGAATTCTGCGACTGCCATCGCTAAAGGTGGCAAAGCTACCGACAACGGCAGCACCGCCGAGCTTCAGGCTGACTACAAGTATAAAGTCAAGGTTGACGATGGCGCTTATGAAAACCTCGGCAATGCCGAAGACAACTATGCTGCCACTGGTCTTAACGAATCCAGCAAAGCTTGGACCAATAAGGCCTTAGCGACCATCATGATCAATGAAGGCGCCGAAACCTTAACCGTTCATAACATGAACAACGGCTATGCCATCTGGGTCTACGCTGTCCGTCTTGTCAGAATTGGCAACTACATGCCACCTGCGACCAACATCGTCTTTGATGAGAATCACGCTGCTAAGATCGAAGCCGAAGATTACTCGATCAAACACACCATCTTCACCAACACTGGCGAGGAAACCGATTACACCACCAATGGCACTACTTATCCAGCCGACCTCAGCGGAAGCCTTGAAGAAGATGCTACAGCATCTGGCGGAAAATACATGCACGCTATCTTCAGAGAAGGCTGGAATAACAGCAAACGTTCCAACATGTCTGGTGAGCTCGTTTACAGAGTTAAGTTAGCTGCCGCAACCACAGTCAAGATCAAGGCTAAGATCAAGTCCGATATGGAAACTGAAAAAGTCTGCTTCGATCTTAAAGTCGACGGCGCTGGCAAAGGCAGTCTCAATTCCGCTAATGAGTGGGTCGAGGTTGAGTCCAGCACCATGGAACTCGCTGCTGGTGTCCACACCATCTCCTTCGTTGGCCAGCAATTAGGTCAAAGCGAAAGCTATCGCAGCGTCTTAGCTGATATCGACTGGTTCCAGGTCATTGACGCTACTCCTGCCGCCTAATAATAGGTTCTAACCTAAAAATGACGGACTCTCTTCGGAGGGTCCGTTTTTTTGTGCCTTCTAGCGGCTTTATTCAAAAAGACATATAAAATCCTTACTAAACCCTTGTTTCTTCAAAAATAAGGGGGTTCTGTAAGCGATTTTTCGTTGGACATACGAAAAAACCACCCTGTAGTGAAGGAGTAACTAGGGTGGTTTCCTTTTAGGGATCTAGATTGGATCTCTCAATGGGCGAGTCTGGTGGTCATTCACCCATTTCACCTTATTAACGGCCTACTTTTGCTTTTTATTGGAAAATTTGTACAAAAAATATGTTAGGAGTGCGCCACCGACCAAAAGGGAGGCTCCGACGATGTAATCCCACATCGGATGAGAGGCGTCTAAGTAGACAGGGTAGATGCTTGAATTCATGAACATTGAGACAAGCGACCCTAAGATCAAACCGAAGATGGCGAAGAATGTAGTGGTCCTATGATTGGCAAGAAGGTACTTCATTCCTTTTGAAGCGACAACAAGTCCTGCGATCGCGCCAAGGAGGAGGACTAAAGTGACGATAATCCCATTGAGGACGTCACCGGTCATGAAGAACGAATCGTTTCCGATGAGCTTTCCTAAAAGAGGGATATATAGACCCATGACCATAAGGCACATGGAACCGGAAACGCCAGGTACAAGACACGCGCCTGCGCCTAATGCGCCCGCTAAAAAGACATAAGGATATATCCACCATTCGTGGTTCGTCATAGCGGTGGTCAAATCTAATTTGTATAAGGCTGACAAAATGCCTAAAAGTGAGGCCAGAGCGAAACAAATGAGCATCGCGCCTATATGCCAAACCTTCTCTTTGACGTTATTCCCTTTATGGAGTTCGACGGTTATCGAAGGAAGGGAGCCGATGATGAATCCGGCGAATAAACCAGTCAAGCAGAATGGAGCGACCTCATACCCTTTCTTGATGGCAAGGAGAGCGAGCGCGCCTCCAATCAAATAACCAAGAAGGAAGGGGAGAAGAGAAAGGAAATTGGCCTTGAAGCTCTTTTTAAGGTCAGCGATCGAAGAGATGATCCTGTCATAGCATCTCTCAATGATGGCGATCGTCCCAGCGGAGACCCCAGGAACGGCCGCTGAAACGCCTAAAGGAAGCCCTTTGAGGGTGTCGACAAGGAAGTTTTTCTTGTTCGTCTCTTTCTCCATACCAGTAATATTAAAGGATTTGCGCTCAAAAGTGTTTGCTTTCTCTTCAACTTCTTTTTAAAGAAAGTAGAATAACTTAAGAGGAAAACACTTATGGAACAACATCTTCTCAAAGAAGGCCCCCTTTTGAACGCCGAGGGCAACCTTGATGAATGCGGCTACGCTTTATCGCTAGTCAAAAAGTACGACAGAAATCTCATTAAAGCCGGCAAATCCCGCATAAAAGAGTGGGATTACTATTATGTCGGCAACAAAGAAAGAGGCATCGCCATGACGATTGCCGACAATGGCTTATATGGCATGGCCAGCGCGACTCTTTTTGATTTCAGAAACAAAACCTACGTTGAGAAGATGACCCTCAAAGCCTTCACTTTTGGCAAGGTCGGACTCCCATCGACCTCAAAAGAAGGGGATGTTACTTTCAAAAACAAGGAAGTGGAGATGTCTTTCCTTCACGAAGGAGACGCAAGAAGGCTTCTCTTAGTTTGGAAGAATTTCGCAGGCGAGAAAGAACTTCGTGCCGATATCAAACTTAGTGAGACCCTAAATGGTCAATCTCTTGTAATAGCCACCCCTTGGCCAAAGAAGAAGCATTTCTATTACAACCAGAAGATCAACCTTCTTTCCTCGACCGGATACGCAAAACTCGATGACGACTTCGTCGATCTTAGCCACGACACGTATGGCACCCTCGACTGGGGAAGAGGCGTTTGGACATATAAGAACACCTGGTATTGGTCGAGCATGAACACCATCCAGGATGGCAAAGAGATCGGCTGGAACCTCGGCTATGGCTTTGGCGACACGAGCGCAGCCTCCGAGAACATCCTTTTCTATGACGGTAAAGCCTATAAGCTCGATGACGTGCGCTTCGACATACCTTTAGACAAGAAAGGCCATGACGATTTCATGAAGAGATGGACCTTCAGAAGCGAGAAGCGTGACATCAAGATCGAGTTCACGCCTATCATCAACCGTCATAGCGACAGCAACCTCCTTTTGATCCGTTCAAATCAGAACCAGGTCTTTGGCGTTTTTAACGGCACTATCCGCCTTCCAGACAGCGAAAAGCTCATCGTCATCGAAGATGCGCCTGGCTTTGCCGAAAAAGTCTATAACCGCTGGTAAAAGACTTGACCTCGATTTGCTTACCCTTTAATATATGGGGGCGCTCTCAAGGCGTACCTATTATCGCGGGGTAGAGCAGTGGTAGCTCATCAGGCCCATAACCTGGGGGTCGGTGGTTCAAATCCACCCTCCGCAACCAATCAAACTAAACGCTGAGTCAATCAGCGTTTTTTTGTTTGTTGGTTGGGAGGTGGATACCCCCGACCATCCAGGTTATGGATAACAATCAGAAGCAACTTCTTGCGAACCGAAAACAATCTTCGATCAGCCATAAATGTAAAAATGGGGTATAATTAAGACGAAAAGAAGGAAATAGTTATGACTAAGCCAAAGAAGCTTTTATCGTCTTTATTCTTCGCCACCCTTTTTGCCACGACAGGATGTGTGACAAGCACACCTAAAGAAACATCGGAAAATCCTGATATCTATAAGGTCAACGAGGCGGAGTGGAATGCGGCCATCTCTTTCAACAACATCACCCATTATCGTTTCCGCCGTGTCCAAAACGGCACAACGGACAATATTCAGGTCAACGCTGAGAGAAAGATCATCTATAGCGAGCAATCGGAATACTGCAATACCTGGTATGTCAGGGAAGGCGGATACACCTATATGTATGACTGGATCCCTAGTGAGAATATCTATTACAAATACAAAGTAGGGGAATACAACGAGTACGATGGCTACGCATTGAACTTGGTTCCGTTCTACACGAAAGGCTTCAAATATGGCGACTTCACCTATCAAGAGGACAGCAAGGCCTATTATCAGCTTCTCCCAGAAGACACGAGCGTCAATGCCACTATCTTCAAAAGGGCGTATTTCTATTTCAAATACCAAAGGCTCATCAAAGTGGAGTACTTCGTCTGGGAAGATGAACCAGATGGACGTGACCTATATATCACAGTCGATTATTCGAATCCTGAGGACATAAACCTCCATGGCATCCAATACTTAGACAAAGGCGACATCAACGACAACATGTAAACAAAAATACAGCATCGAATAATCGGTGCTGTTTTTTGGTTTTAATTGGCGTCTTTTTTTCACCTTTCCTGCAATAAAGGGCTAATGAATCTTTACAGATTTAACATTTGTTATAAAATGAGGGTATCCATGAGGAATATCAACATGAGAAAAATGGACAGATTGCTCGTTTTTATGACTTTCGCTTGCCTTCCTTTGGCCGGTTGCCAAAGTAGTGGTGAATCATCTAGCAAGTCAGAACCAACTCCTCTTTCGTCTACCGTTTCCTCTAAGAGTGAACCAACCGAATCATCTGCTAAACCTTCGGTTTCGAGCCCTACGGCCGAGGGATTCGTGATTGGCGTCAATCAAGATGGCGGATTAAGAATCGATGGCTATAAAGGAAAGAAAAAGGACATCTATCTACCAAACTGGGTGGAAGGCCATGAAGTGACCACCATTGGCGCATACGCTTTTGTCGACAATGAAACAATTACCTCGGTTCATATCCCTAGCAACATCAAAATCATCCGTCAATCCGCTTTCCAAGGCTGCACATCCCTGACTACGGTCACTTTCTCGGGTGACACGTTTAGTACCATGGAGCATGACGCTTTCCGTGGCTGCAGCTCTTTAGGAACGATCAAAATCCCTTACGGCATCACCGAAATCCCGGCCAAGGCATTCTATAGTTGCACTTCCTTGGATTCTTTCATAATCCCAAGTAGCGTTTCTTACCTTGGCGCCTCCGCTTTCGAGGGTTGCTATTCTTTAAAAGAGATTTATATCCCCGATAAGGTCGATTATATCACAACATCGTGTTTTGCTGGTTGTTATTCCCTTTCGTGGGTCGGCCTTAACAAAGTCACTAGCATCGGCTGGAACGCATTCGAAAACTGCGAATCCCTCGCTGAAATCGATATCCCTGAAGGTGTCACAAGCATTGGTGGCGGCGCTTTTTCCTTCTGCACTTCCTTAAAATCAATCGATATCCCTGATAGCGTGTCTACGATTGGCTCAGAGGCTTTTTCCTTCTGCACTTCCTTAGAATCAGTCGACTATTCTAAGAGCATGGAGCGAGTGGAATACTACATCTTCCGCGAATGCACGGCTCTCAAATCCTTCAACATCCCTTATGGTGTCACAAGCATTGAAAGCGGTGCCTTCGACAGATGCTCATCCTTAGCCAGCGTCACTTTCCCAAGGACTCTGACAGTGATCCAAAGCGGCGCGTTCACGGATTGCACCTCCTTAACCTCAATCAGCATCCCTGGCGATCTCAAAACCATCTATAGAAGCGCTTTCGCTGGTTGCACCTCCTTGACCTCGGTCGATATTCCTAATGCCACGAAGCCTGTTATTTATGAACACGCTTTCGACGGTTGCTCATCCTTGACCACAATCAATATCCCAGAATTAATGGACATGGATGACGGTGCTTTCGCTAACTGCACCTCCTTGACCTCGTTTGTGGTCCCAAGCGACTGCAAATCAATCCCTAGCCACGGCTTCGCTAACTGCGCCTCTCTCACTTCGGTCACCCTCCATGCATGGATAAGCTATATCGGTTCCTACGCTTTCAAAGGCTGCACATCGCTTACTTCGCTTGATATCGTCGCCCGCGTAGGCTTCATCAACCAACGTCTATTCGATGGCTGTTCGTCTCTTGTCTGGGTTACGATTCCTAACACCACTCGCTATATCGAAAACCGCGCTTTCTATCGCTGCACTTCCTTAACTTCTGTCTTCTACAGAGGAACGCTCGAAGAATGGAACGCCATCACATTCGAAGGCGAAAACAATGAGTTATCTGCTGCGACACTCTATTTCTATAGCGAGACTAGTCCAATAGAGCCTGGACATTACTGGCGTTACGTCGATAACGTCCCAACCGCGTGGTAGCAGGGGAAGAACACTTAAAACAGAGACGATTCACTTCGTCTCTTTTTTTGATGAAAAATAGATGAAAAACTCCTTTAAATGCGCAAAAAAGGCAATTATATTTAAAGACTTATATATAAGTCTTTTATTAAAGGCTTTTCCAAAGATAAACGTTAGGGATATCGCAACTTTGTCATCCATGTATCCGCTTACATTTAATAACATTGAAAAATATTAAGAACTCATTTGATGCGCACAGTCACGAATGTCTTCTTCTTTGAGATGGGAGTTATGAAGGGGAATTCCCATCTGATAATGAAAACCCTTTGAAAGAAAGGAAATGCAATTAACTATTGCAGAAGGAACTATGAAAAAAGTTAAAATCTTAGCCGCATTAGCTGCCCTTATGACCTTAGGTCTCGCAGCTTGCACCGACACTCCAACCGAGTCCGTCGAAGGCACCAGCGCCGCTGCCACCTCCCAGACTGCCAGCTCTTCCAAAGCTGCCAGCAGCTCCAAAGCCAGCAGCTCCAAACAAGCCAGCAGCTCCAGATCAACTGGCCCAGACTACACCCAGATTCTCCCACGTACCTGGACTGACGGCACCCCAGCCGCCAACTCCGATGGCAAGAACTACATCCCGATGACCGATACCACCGCCAACAAGGCCGGTGTTAAGATCGCCGTTTCCGATTGGGTTGTTGCTGAAGGCTCCCCAAGTGGCACCGAGCTCAGAGATGGCAAAATCTATCCAGTCAACGAGAAGACCGCCGCTGTTGCTTGGAAAGTCAAAGCCGCCAAGGCTGGTGACTACCAGATGATCATGACCGCCAAATGCTCTTCCGGTGATGGCGAAGGCAAGACCTTAAGCCAGAGATCCGTCACCGTTAAGCTCAACGGCACCGAAATCGACATCCAGGCCGACAGAGACGTTCTTACCACCACCTCACAGCAGTTCGTCATTGCCCCAACCATCCACCTCACCGGCAATGAAGATACCATCGCCATCACTGGCTGCGACTACCGTCCAGTCTTTGATATGACTTCCTACGTCATCTTCTCTGAGCACTAGTCTTCAGAAGAAACCCTAGGATTTCTAGCCTCCCCCAATAAAAGGGGAGGCTTTTTTGATGCAAAAGGCCACCAAACCTTGAACAAAAAGGAAAATTGGCACAATATTAACCCATGAAGAAAAACGCGGATAACGTTTCCCTTTTCGTTAAGGTCCTTGGCGATGTCTTTTTGATACTCGCCCTTTTCGTTGGGATCCTTTACGTCATGGCGGGCGTTTTCACCCAGATGAAGAACATCTACCCAGCCGACTTCTTTGGCCTTCCTGAGGTCATCGCGATGGGCGCTATATTCACCGTTGGGGTAGTGGCCTCTCTCTTCCTCATCTTCACCGGAAGAAGGAAGCTCCTTCCTGTTGCTTTCCTCATCTCAAGCGCTTTATCCATTGCGTTCCTTCTTTATGTCTTCTTCGTCCTTCTTGCGGAGATGAACATCAAGGATAATGAGCCAACCTTCACTTCGTTGAAATTCATCGCCTCGTTCTTCCTCCTCATGACCCTCGTCATGGTTATCTTCTCTAGCGTCATCCCAGCGATCTTCCTTAGGAAGGCGTATTTCAATTCCCTACTTCATCTCATCGCCTATATCGTCGAAGCGGTCCTTTGGGTCGTCGTCCTCGTCCTTATGGCGAGAAAGGCAAGCCCTCCGACGGGACTCCTCGTCGCTTCATTCATCTTCCTTAGGAGCGGCCTCTATTGGTGGCTTCTCGAGCTAAGGAAAGAAGCGAAGAAGAAAAAGAAAGGAACATCAGCAAGCAAAGGAAGTTAATTCTTCCTTTTTTTGAGTGAGAATATGCCACCGAAGAAAACGATCTATTACGAAGATCTCCTTAACGACGACTTCGCAAATACGGGGTTTGATTACAAGCCTCTCCCTGATAACTTCAAATACTCGACGAGGAATCCGATCGCGAGGTTCTTCTCTTTCATTTTCTATTACGCCTTTGGCATCCCGATCCTTTGGTTATACGCGAAAATCGCCACAGGTTTTAGGATCGTCGGAAAGAAAAAGCTCCGCAAATCCCACCTAAAAGGCGGTTATTTCATCTATGGCAACCACACAAGCGCCTGCGACGCCATGTTCGTCCCGGCAGGGCTTCTCCCTCCGAAAAGAGTGGCCATCGTCTGTGGCCAAGCCGCGGTCAGCAAAGCCTTCGCCCGCCCTTTTGAGATGGCTTTAGGCGCGCTTCCTCTCCCAGAGACCCCAAACCAGAAGAAAGCCTATACGGAAGAGATGGCAAAGCGTCTTCATAAAGGCCATGCCATACTCATCTTCCCAGAAGCCCATATCTGGCCATACTGCACGATGATCAGGCCTTTCCCTGATACTTCTTTCACCTATCCAGCCACCTTCGGTAGTCCTGTTGTGGCGGTCTGCACGACCTACGAGAAAAGAAGATTCTGCAAAAAAGGAAAACCTCGCGCTGTCATCCATGTCTCTGAGCCTTTTTACCCCGATATGTCTAAGCCTTTAGGCGAAAGAGCCCATCTTCTTAGGGAAGCCGTCTATAACTTTATGGTCGAGACAAGCTCCTCTTTGGATAACGTCGAATATTACCGTTATCTCCCTAAGAAAGAAGAGGCCGAACAAAGCGAAGAAAAGAAGTAGGTTTTGCCATATATTTCCTCTTGCAAGTT
Organism: uncultured Erysipelotrichaceae bacterium; assembly: GCA_902793515.1. Lineage (GTDB taxonomy): Bacteria > Bacillota_I > Bacilli_A > RFN20 > CAG-826 > UBA4951. The sequence goes on from CADBDO010000002.1 coordinate 16,066, forward strand.
ATACCTCACTTGTGGATAATATTTAGGCACGCGATACGGACCATTGGTGTAGCGGCCTAACATGTCTCCCTGTCACGGAGAAGATCACGAGTTCGAATCTCGTATGGTCCGCCAATAAGTGTGCTGATAGATGGGCCGGTAGCTCAGCTGGTAGAGCAAAGGACTGAAAATCCTTGTGTCGGCGGTTCAACTCCGCCTTGGCCCACCATCTAGGAAACAATCCGAATCGAAAGGTTCGGATTTTTTTGTGTGAGAATGTGTTACTTGACAGGTAACAAATTGCATTTAAAATGGGTGTATGAACAGAAAACCGACCCACCCAGGGAAAGTATTCAAGCTAGATGTCATGCCTTCTTTTGGCCTTTCAGTCACCGAAATGGCGAAACTTCTTGGCATTTCAAGAAAACAGCTGTCGCTTTTTATCAACGAGAGAGCATCTCTTAGCCCTGATATGGCAATCCGTATCGCAGAAGTGACGGGTACTTCTGCCGAATCCTGGATGTGGATGCAAATCAGACTAAGCCTCTGGGAAAAGGCTCAGCGCAAAACGACGATCTATAAAGAAAAACCGATCGCTGTGAATTCAAAGATGACAAGAGATCTTTTAGAGAAACTAGACGATCTATATGACATTCAAGCGGCCGATGAGGCATATGCCGCCTATCTTTCTGACCCGGAAACCATTTCCTCTGATGAGTTAAAAAAGAAACTAGATATATAGTTTGCTAACTTAGGTATGTACTTATTTGGATTAATCAGACTTCTTAGCTACTCTGTCAACAGCACCAAAGAATCACGTGGTTCTCTAGGGGAAAAAGCGGTCAGCTCCATCTTTACTACGGCCTTTTTTGGAAAGGGTGAGAGATATATCGTCAATAATGTCCTCTTTGAGACGGCCAATAAATCAACTCATCAGATAGACCACATCGTGATTTATAAGACTGGCATCTTCTGTTTAGAGACCAAAAACCTTAGGGGGAGCGTTATAGGCACTCGCGAGTCTCCCACTTGGAGAGTTCAGAACTACGGAGTCTCTTACGATATCCAAAACCCAATTATGCAAAACAAGACACACGTGAGGGTTTTGTCAGAGTTTTTGGGAAACAAATATGACATACATTCTGTTGTCGTTCTTGTTAGGGGAAACAAACCTCAAGAAGTGGGTGAGGAAGTCCTTAACCTTCAGGAACTCCGCGATTACATTAAGAATTACCCTTGTGAAAAAGAACTTTCCAGCGACGAGATGAAAGAAATCTATGGCCACATCGTTGATTATAAGGATGAGGGTGTTGTTTCCGAAATAGAGCACATTAAATATGTGAAGAAAATCAAAGAAGGGGAGACAGAAGACCTTTCTGAGATGAAAGTGTATAACCCTGACGAAGAATGGTAACAGCGCAGAGCATACACATGATCTAGCGACCCTAATAATCGGGCCTTTTCTTTTTTTGATATTTCGTCCAAATAATTGCTAACAGTATATCAATAAGGTAATATTTAAAAATATTAAGCGTGTGATTTTATGAACTTCCGTTTCATAGAACGCACCCATTCAGAAAGGAAAAGTAGTGGTTTTAACTAGCCACGAAAAACAAAGATGAATAAGAAAACCTTATTGGTCTCCATCCTCTCGTTAGGCGCTCTCGCTGGCTGTACCATCAATCTTGGAGGTAATTCAGCAAGCGGTGCCGCTTCGGGAGAGGCATCGGTCATCGGTGGCGAATCCGGAGAGAAAAGTGTAGGGGAAAGCGGAGAAGTCCCTCCATCAACTGCCTCAGGCGCCGTCACTCAATCTAGCAGCGCACCAGCTGCCTCAACCCCAGCTGCAAATGGCTTCACCATCACCACAAATCTCACCGAGACGAAAGAGATCCACACTGCCGCTCAGAAAACCTATCTTGAGTACACTGGCGAGTATGTGAATTACCCAGTTTCTTCCCTTCCAAGCGGAAGAGAATGGAACAGCGACCCTCTCCCAGTGAAACTTGCTTGGGAATACACTGTCCCATCCGGAAAGACCCTTAAGAGATTCGCCGTGACCTTTGGTCAGAAAGACGATCTCAGCGATGGCTTCCGTGTTGAAGGAAGCACCTCCAAGAGTCTTAACCTCCAAAACGTTTTCCTTGGCAAAAACTACTTCAAAGTCATTGCCGAGCATTCTGACAACAGCGAAGCTGACTCTGGCATCATGTCCTTCAACGTGACCGCTCAGGCCCCACGTAACGTCAAGATCGACGGCATGACCAACTGCCGTGATATGGGTGGCAGAACCACCGTCGGCGGTGGCAAGGTCAAACAAGGCATGATCTATAGAACCTCTGGTGTCAAAGGCGGCAGCCCTGCCAACGTCACCGCGGAAGGTCTTGCTGAAATGAAGAACCATTTCAAGATGAAGACCGAGATCAACGTCTCCGATGGCACCTCCTATAACGGAACCGGCAATGGCTGGGATGTCATCAACCACATGATGGACTACGATTCCGCCAACCAAACCCATCACCATTTCTCGAGAAACGCCGAATCAGTGAAGGCTTTCTTCAAGACCATCTCTGATCCAACCAAGTACCCAGTCTTCTTCCATTGCCGTATCGGCACCGACAGAACTGGTTTATGCGCCAACCTTCTTGGCGGCCTTCTTGGCGTCTCCAAAAATGAGCTCTATCAGGACTACCTTTTCTCGAACTTCGGCAACATCGGTGAGCAAAGAAAGATCGGCGCTTCCGCTGGCCAAGACAACATCGAGAACTACATGAACGAAATCGACGCCATGCCAGGCACGACCTTCGCCAACAAGTGCTACAACACCCTTCTTGCCATCGGCGTTGAAAGAAGCACCCTTGATGCCGTTATCTCCATCCTTACCGAAGGTAATACCGTCCCAGGTAACAACAACGGACAGCTTATCGGAAAAGGCACCGGCCTTACTGGCACCGGTGTCACAATGTCCACTTCGAGCTCAAACGCTCACCCAGAGCAGTACTACGTTCTCAATTCTTCCTCGAAGGTCGTCACTTATAACTTCACGACCACCGAGACGATGAATGCCGTCATCACCGCCTATCTTGGCAGTGGAACCGGTGGCAGCACAACTCTTAGCAGCGCTCTCGACATGAAAATCGATGGCACTTCCTTAACTCTTCCATCCAAGAGCTTCAAAGATGCCGGATTTGGCACCCTCAAAGGAAGAACCTGCTATTACGTCAACCAGATGGGCGAAGTCAGCAACCTCGCCGCTGGTGCTCATACCCTTACCATTCAGACCAAAGGCAGCAGCTCCATCAACGTTGGTGCCCTCGGTGTCTTCAACAAAGGCACTTCCAGCTCGAGCGGAAGCGGCAGCACTGACCCAGTCACTCCACCAGCCCACACCCATAGCATCGTGACCGCTGATACAAAGAACGCCACTAACGACCTCTATGCTATCTCTTGTTCATGTGGCGAAATCTCCGGTGGTGAGCTTAAGTTCGACAACACCAAAGCCGTTACTTCTGGAAAGTGGGAAGGCGACAAACTCAAAGGCGATCTTTCCTTTAATATCGCTGGAATCGCTGCTGGAACCTACGACGTTTACATGAAAGCCGGTTATTCTGACGGCAACGACAAGAAAACGTTCATCAACACCAGTTCCTCAGCCACTCAGGCATCCCGTTATGCGTTCAAAGTGGATGATGGAAGCGTAGTTGCTATAAGCAACACTTCCACTTATTCGGACCTTGGATTTGGTAAAGGTGCAGCAAACGCCGCCTTCTCTAATGCCGCATTATGCAGCGTTTCCATCCCTGAAGGCGCCTCTACATTCAAGATGACCTTCAATTCACCTGACGGTTATAGCGTTTATGCGAAAGGCCTTCGCTTAGTCAAAACCGCCTAAGAAAACAAACCTCATAATTAAACCAAGTCTTTATGGCTTGGTTTTCTTTTTATGCTAGGTTCAATCATTTATAATGACTAGTATGTTAGACGGAATCTTTCTCATCGACAAAGAAGCGGGCATGACCTCCCGTAAAGTGGACAATATCCTCGGCAAGAGATATGGCACACATGCCGTGGGACACTTAGGCACCCTTGATCCTTTTGCGACTGGACTTCTTATCGTCGCCATCAATAAAGGGACAAAGCTTTTGACCTACCTTAATGATGGGGACAAAACATACGAAGCCTCTCTCCTCTTAGGAAAGAAAACCTCCACAGGAGATTTAGAAGGGGATGTCACCGAAGAGAAAGAAATCCCTGGCATTTCCAAAGAAAAATTAGATGAGGTTTTGCACTCATTTTTAGGAAAATCCCAGCAAATCCCTCCTAAATTCAGCGCGATCAAAGTGAACGGGGTTCCAATGTATAAGGCCGCTTTACAAGGCAAAGAAGTGGAACTAAAGCCCCGTGACATAACCATCTATTCGATCGAAGGGGATATTGAGAACAATATCATCCATTTCGTGACCAAGGTCTCTAAAGGCACTTATATCAGAACCTTGGGTGAGGATATCGCAGAGAAACTAGGGACAGTAGGGCACCTCATCTCTTTACGAAGGCTCACTGTTGGAGATATATCGGTAGACCAAGCCAAGAAGATTGATGACCTCAAAGACGAGGACGTCATCTCTGGCAAAGGACTCATTGACCTTCCTTCCATCGAACTCACTGACGATCAAGAGTGGAAAGCCAAGAACGGCCAAACCCTCTCTTTCGAAACCAAAGAAGACAAAGTTTTGCTCACCAAAGGTGACTCTCTTGTTGCGGTCTATAAGCGTAAGTCCCAAAATACCTTTGTTCCTGAAAGGGGGCTCTTCTAGTGAAAGTCATCGATTGCACTTTTGATAATATCCCAGAAACCTTTGACGGCGTCCTTCTTTTAGGCACCTTCGACGGAATCCATAAAGGCCATCTCTCGCTTGTTAGAGAGGCTCTTAACCACACTGACAGCGTCGGTGCGCTTCTTTTCAAAAACAACCCAGCTGACATCTTCGAGAAAGATAAGGAACACTATGTCCTCACTCCTCTTGAAGACAAGATCAGAAGGTTCGCTAACGATGGGGTTGAGACCCTCTATGTCATCGATAACGACGAATCCTTCTATAAACACAGCAAAGAGGAATTCATCGACTTCCTTCACCGCTTAGGCGTAAGGAGACTTTGCGTTGGCGAGGATTTCACCTTCGGCTACCAAAAAAGCGGAACCGCCAGTGACCTCTCAAAAGAATTCCTGACCTTCATCGTCCCTCTTCTCAACATCGACGATAAGAAAGTCTCAACGAGGCTCATCCATGACCTTTTAAAGGAAGGGGACATCGAATCAGCTAACAAATATCTTGGATATCAGTATGAGATCAAAGGGAAAATCGGATATGGATATGGCAATGGCCATAAGATCGGCTTCCCAACCGCCAATCTCGAGATGTCTCTCCCATACCTTCTCCCGAAAGCGGGGGTCTACGTCGGCCTTTTCTATCTTAGGGGAGTGCCGCACAAAGCCATCATCAACGTTGGCAAGAACCCAACAGTGGGACTTCTTAAGCACCCAGTCGTCGAAAGCTATATCAAAGGCATCGATGAGGATCTTTATGGGGAATACGTCTATATCGCCTTCCTTAGGCGCATCAGAGACGAAATCAAGTTTGGTTCCCTTGAGGAACTCAAAGCCCAACTCGAAAACGATAAGAAAGAGCTTCTTAAGTAAAGGAGAAAGCCTATGTACGTATTCATCACCCCAATGCCCTTAGAGAAGGAATCGCTTCTCCTAAATACCAAGATTATCGAAGAAAAGGCCTATGGCATCACCGAAATCACTTTAGCCGAATACGAAGGCAAGAAGTTCGTCCTCGTCAAATCGGGAATCGGTAAGGTGAACGCCGCGATGGCCACTCAAAAAGCCATCGATTTATTTGAGGAAGAGATCGAAGGCATCATCGTCGTCGGTGTCGCCGGTTCTCTTAATAAAGAGAAAGCCCCTCTCTTCCAGGCCGTCATTGCCAAAAACGTCGCTTCACATGACTGTGATACGACCGCCATCGGAGATCCATATGGCTTAGTCCAGACAAAAGATGGCAATCTCATCTATTTCAAAACCTCCGAGTTAATGAACAAACACCTTCTCGAAGCCTCAAAAGACGGGGTTTTTGAGAACATCATCTCCGGCGATCAGTTCGTCGCCGATAACGAGAAGAAGAAATGGATGAAAGAGACCTTCCAAGCGGTCGCGGTGGAGATGGAAAGCTCCGCAGCCGCGATGGTCGCCTATAACGCAGGAATCCCGTTTGCCTGCCTCCGTACGATCAGCGACGCCGAGAATAGCGCTGACGAATATCCTGTCAACGCCAAGAGGGCTGCCCTCAAAGCGGGGGAAATCGCAAGAAGTTTCCTATCTTCTTTCTAAAAATAGAAAGAAAGCGTATCTTATTTGTTGTGGAGGTCAGATATATGCATCGTTTCCTTAAAACATTTCTTCTTGGCATTGCCGCCGGCGCATCGATCGGCTTAGGCGGACTTGCTTTCCTTGCTTGCAAAGCCTTTGCTGAGCCTGCTGTCATTGGCCATGTCGTTGGCTCATTCATGTTCTCGATTGGTTTGCTTTGCGTTTGCTCATTCGGTTTCTTCCTTTTCACCGGAAAGATCGGGTATGTCTTAGACAACAAACCTAATTACCTCCTCGATCTCCTTTTCGGATATCTTGGAAACATCGTTGGCGCTGTGGCGATTGGTTATATCTGCTACGGAGCCGGATGCGTCCCTTATGTCGTTCAAGGTATCGTTGAACTCCGAGTCAACGAAGGGCCTCTTCGCCCATTGCTCTTAGGCTTCATCTGCGGAATCTTCGTTTATTTTGCGGTTGACCTCTTCAAAAAGAAACCAGGCGTAATCGGAACATTAGGTCTTATCTTCTCTGTCGCCGGCTTCGTCGTCGTCGGTAGCGAGCACTGCATCGCCAATATGTTCTATTTCAGCGCTGCGAACGCTTGGGGAGGGGAAGCCATTCTCAATGTCCTCATCGTCACGATCGGCAACTCCCTTGGTGCGATCGCCATGCGTCAGCTCGTTAAGCTTGCGGAACCAAAACCTGAGCCTGCCGCTTAAAAATCCCTAACAAAAAGGCCACCAATTAATGGTGGCTTTTCTTTTTGGTTTCGTTATTTGATCACGCTGAAGGCGTAAGTGGTCTTGGAATGGAATTCCTCGTTGGCCCTAAGGATTGTGGTGCCATATTGATCCCATTCTGGATGGTTGATCATATCTGGGAACATCTGAGTCTCTAAGCAAATGCTTCCTGATTTGTCGCGGTAAAGCTGAAGTCCCGCTCTATCGGTATAGACATCGACCTTGACGCCTAAATCAGTGCCAGTGAGAGTGGAGACTTTCCTATATCCCGTTCCATTAAGGACGTAGTTATCGTCATAGTCCTCATTATTGGTGAAGTTCTTCTCGGTCGTGTAATCGAACTTGGTTCCGCTTACTGGGGAGATAGCGCCGGTAGGAATCTGATTGGAAAGAGGGGTGTAATTATCCGCATCGATCCAAAGCTTGTGATTCGCGTCTCTACTATTGCCATTTAATGACATGAACAAGTGGTTGGTTGGGCTATAGAGGGTATCGGCATCGCTTGTGGCGGTGTAATCGATCGTGAGCTCGCCATTGTTCTTAAGGGTATATTTGACGGTGGCGTCTAAGTTTCCTGGGTATCCGTTGTCGTTAGCTGCGCTATGAAGCGAATAGGTGATCGTGGATGCGGTCTGCCCGACTTTGGTCCAGTTCGCCGTGGCGAAAGGTCCTTGCCAAGAGTTTCCTCCACCATGGAGAGAGTGTGGGGAGACGTTCTTGGTGACGTTATAGGTGGTGCCGTTAAGGGTGAATCTGCCATTGGCGATTCTGTTGGCGACCCTGCCGACGGTAAATCCGTCTTTGGCGATCTGCTTGTTGCTAGAGCCATAGGTGATCTTATCAATACGAGCGCCCTGGGCCTTGAATTTCACGACAAAACCGCTGTCTGTGTAGAGTTCGTCGGTTCTCATCGTTCTGCCTTCGTCGAGGCTATTTGGGGTGCTATCGGCCTGGCTAGCAGCTGATGAAGTTCCTTCCTCAGGCGTTGAGACTGACGCTTCAGCGGAAGAAAGCGATTCCTCGGCAGGTGTAGAGGCCGCAATAGAAGGCGCGATGGAAGGTGTTTGGCAGCTCGCCAAAAGAGAGGCGAAAGCGAGCACAAAGATTTTCTTGTTCATTTTCATAAAGTGTATTTTCCTTGCCATTACTTTCACACTTCCTAAGGAAAGTTGCAAGGGAAGGAAAAAGAAAAACAAGTAAGTTTTTGCTTACTTGTTCTCCATTGCTTCTTTTAACGCTTTCTGGTGAGCGTCGAATTTCTTTCTGTCTGGGGTGCTGAGAATCCTCTTTCTCATGCGGATGGAATGAGGGGTGATCTCAACAAGCTCATCAGGGTTGATGTAATCAAGGCAGGCCTCTAAGGACATCTTTCTTGGAGCTTTTAAGACGATCGTGAGTTCTCTGGTGGAGCTGCGGACGTTCGTCATTGGCTTGGCTTGAGTGCAGTTGACCGCCAAATCGGATGGGTAACGGTGCTCGCCGATGATCATGCCTTCGTAGCAGACGGTGCCAGGTCCGATGAACATGGTGCCGTGCTCTTCGACTTTCTCAAGAGCATATGAGGTGGCAGGTCCTTTGTCGGTTGAGACAAGAACGCCGATATTACGCTCGCCAAGGTCGTGGTTATAGACTGGGCGATATTCTTTGAAGGTGTGGTTGATGATGCCATAACCCTTGGTCATGGTGAGGAAGTTAGAGACAAATCCGATAAGGCCACGGGATGGAATGACGTAGATGAGTCTCGTGGTTGTGCCGTTATCGTCCATGGTGGTGAGGGTCGCGCCTCTTTCACCTAAGGAAGTCATCATATCGCCGACGAATTCATTTGGAACGTCGATCTGAAGGTCTTCGTATGGTTCGCATTTCTTGCCGTCGATCTCTTTGATGATGACGGTTGGTTTGGCGACCTCAAGCTCATAGCCTTCACGTCTAAGGTTCTCGATGAGAACGCCAAGATGGAGCTCGCCACGTCCTGAGACGATCCAGGATTCTTTATTTGGGACCCTGCTGAATCTCAAAGAGACATCTCTTTGGGTTTCCTGATAGAGCCTTTCCTCGATGACACGGGCAGTGACTTTCTTGCCATCCTGTCCTCTCATTGGGGAAGAGTTGGTGCCAAATTCCATCTGAAGGGTTGGTTCATCAACACGAAGGGCTGGAAGAGGGTCTAAAGCGCTTGGTGCGCAGATGGTGTCGCTGACGCCGATGTCTGGGAGACCTGCGATACCGCAGATATCACCGGATTGGACGCTATCGACCTCATCGCGGCTCATGCCATGGAAGGTATAGAGCTTCATGACTTTGAAGTTCGTGGTGGTGCCGTCTTTTCTGACGTCGGTGACGCTATCGCCAACGTGGATGGAGCCACGTCTGACGGTGCCGATGCCGATTCTTCCGACGAAATCGTTGTAATCAAGGAGAGCGCTCTGCCACTGGAATGGCTTAGAAGGCTCGCAAACTGGCTCTGGGATATGCTTGATGATGAGATCAAGAAGAGGATCCATGCCAGGTTTCTGGGTGGCTGGGTCTGGATCTAAGGATGAAGTGCCGTTAAGGGCGCTCACAAAGCAGACAGGGAAATCAAGGAACTCGTCTGGTGCGCCAAGCTCGATGAAAAGGTCAAGAACCTCGTCGATTGCTTTCTGCGCGTCGGCGTGAGGTCTATCGATCTTGTTGATGACGACGATTGGCTTGATGTGGTTTTCAAGCGCGTTTTTCAAAACGAAACGGGTTTGAGGCATCGTGCCTTCGTAAGCATCGACGACGAGCAAGCATCCATCGACCATGTGCATGATACGCTCGACCTCGCCTCCGAAGTCCGCGTGCCCTGGAGTGTCGACGATGTTGACCTTGCAGTCTTTGTATAAAACAGAGGTGGTCTTGGCAAGGATGGTGATGCCACGTTCCGCCTCGATTGGGTTGCTATCAAGCATTCTGTCTTTCACTTGTTCGTTATCTCTGAATGTGTGGGAAGAGGTGAAAAGAGAGTTGACCAAGGTGGTCTTTCCATGGTCGACGTGGGCAATAATGGCGACGTTACGAATGTTCATGGGAAACCTCCTTAGTTTTAAAACTAAGAAATAATATGCTTACCCAAAGGGACGCGCAAGGGAAAATTACATTTTGTCCAAAAGAAAAGGACCCCAGTGTATGGGGTCCCAATGGAAGATGATGTGGTTTCAGCTTATGGAGCTGGGGTTGGATCAACGATCTCGACGGCAAGTTCTAAACCAGCGTTAGTGCTATTTAAGTTGGTGATCGACTTGCTGAAGTCTCCGTAAGTGGAAACTTTGAGATAGTAAGTTGTTCCAGCGGTGCAGGTGTAGGTCAATGACTCACCGCCAGTGCCGTAGTTCTCGCTGTCGTTGAATTTTAAATAAGAACCTGCGAAGCCGTTTTCGTTGAAGTTATCAGCGTAGAGGCCGATCTTGAGATCCTTTCCGGTAACGCCACTGACTCTGAAGGTGTACTCACCATCAGCAGTTGGGGTGAACTTGATGATGACAGCACCGTTAGCAGCGGCTTCATAGGTGCCGGAGTTGCCAGCAGTCCAAGTGTCGCTTAAGAGGTTGGTCGTTGTCGTATAGGCATCAACGGTGTATGAATCGTCGCCGAGGATGTACTTTTTGCCATCGGTGGTAATTGTGAGTTCATCACTGTTGAATGTAGATGTTTCCTGGGTGTAGACGGTGATAAGTGTCGCCAAAGCTCTTCTTAACGAGATCGCCTTCGTCACCGGTGAATGTGGCGTAAGAATAGCCAGTGTAGGTGAAGCTGAAGGTTTCTTCGTAGCCAGCATAAGTAGAAGTGTCTCCGACAACGTTGTTCCTTGCGTAATAGGAACCTAACTTGATGACATAAGTCTTGCCGGCTTCGACAGCGACTGTGGCAGAAACTTCATCGTACATGTTGTCCTCGTCAGCGAGTATCTTTGAAGAACTGCTCTTCAAGGTTTTCACATCGTCGGTCGCAGCGACTTCAAAGACTTGGAGGTTGGAGTCGGAGACACCCATCTGGGTCTCTTCGATTTCGATAACACCGTCCTCAGGTGCGGTGAAGATCGCCCAGATGTTTCCATCTTTGCCGGTTTCGGCAGTGTAAGAAGTATCATCTGGATTCAAGACGTGGAAGTAATGGACGTAGGTGCTCTCAGCATCGGTTTCGTAAGTCGAACCACTATTATCGAGGTAGTAGATTGTGTCAGTGTAAACCGCGACTGGATCGAATGCATTGGAAGTATCCAATGTTGGAGTGGTTGCGGCAACAGTGAAGGCCTTTCCGTCAGCAGAGAGGGAACCGTTGGTGATAGCGGTAGTGCCTAACGTAGCGCTGTAAATCTGACCATTGACGGTCTTGAGGGTTAAGTCGTCACCGGTATCGTTGGTGTAAACGTTGGTAACGATTTGACCGAAGTTGAAGCTGAAAGCTTCAGGCTGTCCAGCATAGCCAGAGCTGTAGCTGGCGAGCTGACCACCGATGGTGAGGCCGTTTCCAGAGAAAGCACCGATCTTGATGATGTAGGTGTGACCGGCCTGGACTGGTAAGAAATTGACGTAGACAGGGTTGGTGCTATTATCAGCGCCACTGGAGTATTGGGTAGCGGCGTTGAGGGCCTTAAGGCCGTTGGTTCCGCCAGAGGTGGAGTAATTGATGTAGTCGGCGAAGGTGCTGGTAGCAGTCTTCTCGTAGACGGCAAGGAGTGTGTCGTGGGAGCCGGAGCCGTTGGTGGCCTGGACCGTTTCCTGGATGGACATGACGCCATCGGTAGTTGGAGTGAAGGAAGCCCAGAGGTTGCCATCTGCACCAGTGTAGCCGGAGAGACCGGTAGAAGTGTCGGTAAGGACGTTGACAACGTGTACGGAGTTGTTCACGCTAGCGACGGTGTAAGTGTGGTTGACAAGATCAAGAGTGTAGACCTGATCGGTGCTGTTGAGCATTGGGTCGTCTGGGTTGGTCTGGTCGAGGGTCTGAGTTCCGATGATGGAGAAGAGGCCATTGTCCATATCAAGGCTGATTCTTCCAGTGATTGGGTTGCCGGCGAGTGTAGCGTTCTTGAACTCGCCATCCTTAGTAGCGATGACGAGGTCGCCGCTGGCACCGGTGAAGGTTTCCATAAGGTAATCGACGAACTCGAAGCTGAAGGTTTCATTGCAGCCGACGTTTGCGCTAGAAGAAGCGGCTTCGCCAACCAAGGTGTCTCTTGAAGCGTAAGCGCCAAGCTTGATGACGTAGGTGACGCCAGCACGGACGTTGACGGTGAGCTGGATTGGAGAGAAGTCGACACCGCCAAGTTGCTTAGCACCTTTGGTGGTAAGTCCGGCAATGCCGGTGGCTGGATCCCATTCAAAGATCTGGAGATAGGAGTCACTGACGCCCATCTGAGTCTCTTTGACGGTCATTCTGCCGCTGACGCTTGGTGTGAAGGTGACCCACATGTTGCCATCGCTGCCAGTGACACCGGAATAGCTGGTATCGGTCGCGGTGATGGAACCGAATGGGTGATCATCCACAGAAGAAGAGCCCACGGTGTAGGTGTGAGTGGTTGAATCGAGAGTGAATGTCTTGGTGGTTGTGGTGATGACGATATCGAGAGGGTTGGTCATATCGGCGGTCTGGGTCACGGTTGTGAGAGTGTCGTTGATCTTCTCATAACTGGTGACTGGAGTACCAGCGAGGGTGATTGACTTGATCTCGGTTTGATCCATCATGATGTCGAGTTCACCGTCGTCACCGGTGTAAACATTGTGGGTGAAAGGTGTGAAGGTCCAATCGAACTCTTCTTCTTTATCCGCGTAGGATGCAGAGGTTCCGTTGAAATCAGTGCTTCTTGAACCATATGCGCCAAGTTTGATTACGTAGGCGTGGCCGGCGATAACAGTAACGGCGACATGAACACCTGTTGTGGATTGGTGATCGTCTTCGCCTATAGCATAACTGTTTCCGTAAGCAGTTGTATAAGCTTGCGCAGTTGAATCGTAGATCGAGAGATAAGAGTCGGAGACTTGGCCAGCGGTTTCAAGAACGTCGAGGGTGCCGCTTTCGGTAGCAACATAAACGACCCAAACGTTTCCAGAATTATCGGTATCAGCGGTATAGGTTCCGCTGTCAGCGGTAATGGTTGGGAAGAGAGGGGTCTTCATGGTGCCCTCGCCTTGAGTATAGGTCAAAGCGATTTTGGCAAGAGTGTAAGTGGTGGTTGGGACAACCTTCATTGGGCCGGCTGGGTCAGTCCTGTCATAAGAGGTTGCGGCGCTTCCGTTTGGAACAGAGAGAACGGTTCCATCTGCGGATAATTGAGCGCCATCAATGACGACGCCGTTAAGCTTAGCAAAGACTAAGCCCTGATCGTCGGTGCCAATAATGAGGTCGCCATGGTCACCAGAGTAGGTGGTAGCGGTGAAGTTGGTTTGTTCGATCTTTGCGAACGTAGTGGCTGTTGGAGCTGGGGTAGTGACTTTCCAAGAAGTCTTGTTAGATCCAGTGCCGTAATCAAAAATAGCACCACCGGCATTGATGTTCGTACCAGCTTGCATGGTGATGGAAGCACCGAATGTGTAGGTGCCATTGATGCAGGCGAAGTATTTCCAATGTGAGGCAGTAACTTCAATACCGCCGAAGAATTGTGTCTCATCGGTGGTCTCGCAGAAGGCAATGGCGGAGCCGCCTACTGCATTTTTGTCCATGACGAAATAGTCATAGGCTTCTTTGTTGTGCATGACATAAGCCATGGTGCCATCGGTGATGATTTCGACATAGTCCTCATCAGCGACGCCAGCGGCGGATTTGATCATATAGATGCCACCGCCCATGTCGGTATAAGTAGCAGGGATCTTATCGGTTGAGGTTTCCCAGCTAGTAGTCTTATCAGCATTGATGATAAGGTTGCTCATTCCGCCAAAATATTCACCGATGAAGCTCTTGTTGCTCCAATCGGTCTCAACTGGTTGGGTTGAGCTGCTCGCGGCGGCAGATGAGGATGAAGTAGTTTTTGATGAAGCCGCAGCAGAAGATGATGCAGACGAAGTAGTGGTTGATGTGCCAGCGGCAGAAGTGCCGTTGCTGGTCGCAGAATCACTGTTACCTGCAGGGGTAGAAGTTCCGTCAGCGCTAGTTGTGACTGCTGTGTCAGATGAGCCAGTCGAGGTTGACGAATCTTTTGGTCCGTTGTTGCATCCCGCTAAGACCAATGCCGCAAAAGCACTGAGAAGCAAGATGCTGCCTGTAGATTTTTTCATTTTTGTGACCCTCCTTTCGTGGTCTTTTGAGGGCATTATAGCATTTTTTGCTATTTATTTTTAAAAGAGAAAATAATCATTTCCTTTTTTGCTTTTTTGAGTAATATAGGGCTAATCCCCTAGGGGATTGGAGGTTTGAATATGAGCGCACGCGTAACTAAGAAAGTATTATTATTATTGGCAACCAGCCTTCTTTTAGCTGGATGCACTGACAATCCTGGCGAATCCACCGAGAGTGGAGCCTCGGGAGACGAATCAAACACTTCTATCGTTGATAATAGCGGAAATTCTGACGCCTCTTATACCTCCGGAGAATCTTCCAGCAAGAGCTCAATCGATTACACCCAAGGTTGGGATCCAGCTGTCGATGAGCAAATTAGGAGAAGCTTAGGAGGCAATGGCCTTCCATTCTTCGATATGACTGGCGAAATCACCATCGTCCATATTGATAAGACAGAGACAAGCGATGCCCATATTCTTATGAGAAGTACCTGCGCGTATGATGAGCACCTTGTCTATAGGGCCAAGACCCAATTCGGTCTTGCTGGCTGGGTCGTTTCCTATAACAACGCCGCAAAACCAAGGGATATGAGGCTCGATGCCGTCCAAAATGAGACCGGAATCAGCCTTACCATGTCCGCTAAAGTCGACGCACGTGGCGAATGCACCCCATATATCGAGATCTATTACCGCGAGATGTGGAACGAACCTGCCAAAGGAACAAGCTGGTCGGCTTCAACCCTCAGCGTACTCAACGAAATCGGCGTCGTCAAACCACATATGCTCCCATACTTATATTTGGCCACATACAACGACACTGCCGCGAAGGTCAGCACCCGCAAAGCCACCATTAAAGGCGGCGATTGGCTTTCCTACGAGAAAAACGTTGTCCTTATAGCCAGAACCAAGGCATTCACCTCAGGCAATCACTGGTCCGAGACCAATGGAAAAGTCTCGACTTATGGACACTACGGCTCCAATACCTACACATTCACCAAGACCTTCTCCGAGCTCTATGGCGACGCGGCTGATGGCAGCTTCAGCAGCACCAAAGATGATGATGTCGTCTGCTATTTGGATGTATCTCTCAGCGTTCCAAGGAATTAGTTTTGAGAAATAAAAAACTAGGCTCACGAAATGTGGGCTTTTTCTTTTCGCCTGGCTTTGAAAAAACAGCGGCAAAACCCCCTCAAATTTCAAAATCGTCAGCAAAAACGTGATTTTATATGGGTAAACAAAAAAGGCCACGCGAAGTGGCCTTAATTGTGTTTTTAGCGATTAACCAAGATTGGTACCGACAACGTA
>CADBDO010000003.1 GCA_902793515.1 uncultured Erysipelotrichaceae bacterium
AGAGTCATGAAGCGTTTAAAGAACGCTATCTAAAGATAGAGTTTCACAAAATCGCTTCGCCACTATTGAAAAGTTAATCCGTCAATGCTTTAATATGTGGCACGGCCCTGTGGTCAAGCGGCTAAGACGCAACCCTCTCAAGGTTGAATCCCGGGTTCGATTCCCGGCTGGGTCACCAACTTAATTAATTAGGATCGATGATAAATCGGTCCTTTTTTCGATGTGGCGCTTTACATTAAAAATGTATTTCTATAACTTGATTAGGGAGAAACGAATTATGGACGAAAAACTATACGAAACGATATTCAAAAGGAAATCATTCCATCTCTTTTTGAACGTCGGCAAAGAAAAGATAAAGCAAGAAGAACTAAAGGATATTGAAGAGGCCTTCGCCCATTTTGAGCCACTCAATAGAGAGATCAAAGTGAAGATGAGGATCGTCAAGGAAAAGGAAACGACCTGTCATCGCGCCGCTGAATATTGCCTCCTTCTTTATAGCGAACACAAAGATGGATATCTAAGAAATATCGGATACCTGGGGGAGCAACTCGATTTGTATCTCGTTAGCAAAAATATCGGTACCCTTTGGTTTGGGATTGGCAAAGTCGAAGAAAAAGAATTCGAGGGTCTTGAATATGTCATCATGATCGCCATCCGTAAGATTAGCGATATGAGCAAATACCGCAAAGACATGTTTAAGAGCAAAAGAAAAGGTCTCGAAGAAATATGGAAAGGACCCGTTATTGAAGGCGTAAGCGATATCGTGAGATTCGCCCCAAGCGCCTGTAACAGCCAACCTTGGCTCGTGGAGAATAAAGAAACCCTTGATGTCTATCGTTATAAAAAAGAAGGCAAAAGAGGGATCATGCCTGCTAGTGCCGTCAGCTTTTATAATCGCATCGACATCGGATTATTCATGTGTTTCTTGGAACTTTGCTTAAAGAAAAACGGCATTGCCTTTGAGAGAAAACTGTTCTCCG
Organism: uncultured Erysipelotrichaceae bacterium; assembly: GCA_902793515.1. Taxonomy (GTDB): domain Bacteria; phylum Bacillota_I; class Bacilli_A; order RFN20; family CAG-826; genus UBA4951. Next base: position 981 of record CADBDO010000003.1, read on the forward strand.
ATGAAGGTCTTCCTGATGAGCTGACATTGAACGCCAAGTACTCGCTAAGAAAATAGTTATACAAACCTAAGAAGTAGAGGATGAATACGTTGTATTTGTCCTTTTTTTTGACGAGAAAAACAATCTAATGCATCCTTAATCATTTTAAGGAGAAATCTTGCTACAATGTTCATTGTAATCGAGGTGGTTTTATGAATAAAAAAATCGCAATATTCGACGCTAAAAAATATGACATTGAGTCATTTGATAAATACAAAGAACAATTTGATTTCGTCTACTTCAAGGACCGTTTGTCCAAAGATACCGCAATATTAGCCAAAGGTTCTGACGCCGTCATTTGCTTCGTGAACGATGAGCTTAATGATGAAGTGTTGTCTCAACTTGAATCTTTTGGAATTCATGGCGTTTTCTTAAGGTGCGCTGGCTATAACAACGTTGATTTAGCAAGCGCCTATAAGCACAAGATCCATATCGCTAGGGTCCCAGCCTATTCTCCTCACGCGATCGCAGAACATGCTTTTGCCTTAATTCTTTCCCTCAACCGTCACATCCACAAAGCCTACATCCGCTCAAGAGACTTCAATTTCAATCTCGAAGGGCTAAAAGGTTTTGACCTCAATAACAAAACGATCGGCGTTGTCGGCACCGGCAAGATCGGCAGGGTCTTCATCGACATCGCAAAAGGCTTCAACATGAATGTCATCTGCTATGACCCATATCCAATCAAGGATAGCGGACTCAATTATGTCTCACTAGATGAGATATACGAAAAGAGCGACATCATCTCTTTGCATTGCCCTCTTAGCCAAGAAAATCATCATATGGTCAATGAGGACACGATCAAGAAGATGAAAAAGGGGGTCATGATCATCAATACATCCCGTGGTGGGTTAATTGACTCAAAAGCCCTTTTGGAAGGCCTAAAAGAAAAGAAGATCGGAGCGGTTGGCCTTGATGTCTATGAAGAAGAAGCAAATCTCTTCTATAAAGACAATTCCTTCAAAATCATCGGGGATGACGTCTTATCGTTATTAATCACGATGCCTAACGTCATCATCACTTCCCATCAAGCCTATCTCACCAAAGAAGCCCTTGATAACATCGCGGAGACAACCATAATGAACCTCAATGAGTATTTCGGCGATTCCTTGATAAAGAATGAGCTTTGCTACCATTGCAAAAAGAGCAACAACCCAAGCGAATGCTATAAAAACAGAGGGAACAGGTGCTTTTAAGAAATAAAGGGATTAGGACTGATACGATTGTCAGTCCTTTTTTCTTTTAGCAACAACCGGTTGCTTGATAAGAAAATTGGCTACCCTAAAATGTAGGGGAGGTAAACGAAATGGAAACGAAAGATATACTCGTAGAACTAAGAACAAAGAACAATCTCTCCCAAGAAGAGCTTGCTACGAAAGTGATGGTCACCAGACAAGCCGTATCTAGATGGGAAACAGGCGAAACCACGCCAAACATAGAAACATTGAAGCTCTTATCCAAACTCTTCGACGTCTCAATCAACACGTTACTCGGCTCTCCTAGGCAACTAGTGTGTCAGTGTTGTGGGATGCCGCTTCAGGATTCGATGATGAGCAAAGAGAAAGACGGTTCCTTCAATGAAGATTATTGTCAGTGGTGCTATCACGATGAGAAGTTCACCTATGACAACATGGATGATCTCATCAACAGTTGCCTTCCGCACATGGTTGCCCAAGGTTTCGAAGAAGAGCAGGCCAGATCATATATGAAGGGAATGCTCCCAAACCTCAAGCACTGGAAAGAAAAGCAATAGTCCTTTCTAAATAAAACGAAGTAAAATCATATTGATGAATCGCTTTTTTGAAGTAGTGGACAAATACGGTGAAGCCCGTAATGACGAGCCATATTTTGAGGATGGCCTTAAAGAAATAATCCGTTCTCATGACCTAAGTCAAAAAATCTCCAGCAAAAACCCAACGGATCCCGATTACAAAGGGCTCTTGGATGAGCTTTTCCAAACAAAGATAGATGATTCGGTTTCCATCGTCTCTCCTTTTTATTGCGACAATGGCTGCCGCGTCAAATTAGGGAAAGACATCACGATCAATAAAGGCGCCACCCTTCTATCTGCCGGCATCATTGAAATCGAAGATGGGGTTCTCATTGGCCCAGACGTCAGAATCGCCACGGTCAATCATGACCTCAAAGAAAGGCACCATAAGTTCTATTTCAAAAAAGTCACGATCAAAAAGAACGCTTGGATATGCATCGGTGCAATCATTTGCCCAGGCGTGACAATCGGTGAGAATAGCGTTGTCGCAGCAGGGGCGGTGGTGACTAAAGACGTTCCTCCTAACACCGTCGTAGCCGGTAACCCTGCCAAAGTGATCAAAGAGATATAAAGGATTGGTAAGGACGCCAATCCTTTTTTAATAGGATAAAAAAAGAACCCTAAACGAGGTTCAAGGTTCTTAATTCAAGATTTGGATTTGGCCTAGATTATTTGCCCATGATCTTCATGGCGGTCATCTTGGCACGATATCCACCATAGTTATAGACGTCGATCTTGTTGATACCTTCGTTTAAGGAGAATTCGGTTGGCATCATTTCTTCGTCGACTTCGCCAGCTGGAGCGGTCTTGTGCTCGGTCTCGCTGAGAGTGCACTTGACGCCATTGACGGCAAGGCCCCAACGGTAAGCTGGACGGTACCATTCGCCGGCTTCGTTCTTTTCGTAGCCTTTGCCATCATCGTTTTCAATCATAGACCAGTAGGCAACGCCGTTGCTGTGCCAGATAGCGGTGATGTAAAGGTTGGCTTTGGTGATGGCTTTTGGAGAATAGATCTCATAGACAAGGTGAGCACCTTCGTCGGTCTCACTCTTATCTTTGTGGACCTGTCCGTTGAAACGGATGGCGGTTTTATTTTCCTGTAACTCCCACTTGGCGGATTCGGATTCGATGATGTCGAGGGCGCTCCAGGAGATCTTGGTCATGCCGCAGCTATCGAACCCAGTGCAGGTAGCAGAGGCACTCTTGCTTGGGGTTTCGTATGGTTCAGCGGTCTTGCTGCCAGCACGGACGGTTTCAGCGCCATAGGCGTGGTGGTGCCACTTGGCATAGACGGTGGTGTCGGCGGTGTAGACGTCATCTTTGGTGACGGCAGTGCCGGTTCCATCGGCTTTGGTGTTCCAGCCAAGGAAAACGCTGTCTTCTTTCTCTGGATCCTCTGGTAAGGTGACTTTGCCATCGTTGCCAGCGGTCTTGACGGTGCCTTTAGCGGCTCCGGTGTAGTTGAGGTCGAAGGTGACTTTGTACTTTGGAGCAACAGAGGTCTGGGAAGCAGTGCTCTTGGTGCTGCTGGTGCTGCCGGCGGCTGGGGTGGAGCCACTGGTGGCTGGGGTCTGATCACCGGTGCATGAGAAAAGCATGCCAGCGGTAAGGAGACTCACAAGAAGAATTTTCTTTTTCATAATCAATTTGCAATCTCTTACGGATTGCCTCCTTTTTTCCCGGGCAAAAAATTTTGAACAAATAAAATTTACCCGTTAATTGTTTATGTATGAATTATAGAAGTAGGTTTCCCCCTTGTAAACAAGGACTGACTTTGGCGCCGACCCAAAACCTCGAAAAAGGCGGCAAAAAATGTTCTTGAGTAATCGGGATATATGGATTTCTAATATTAGTGGAAACCGGTTTTGAAACTAGGCTGGTTTTGACAGGAATTTTTGGTTTTTCAAAAAGAGGAAGCTATGAAAAAGAGAACGTTGTTACCGCTTGTCTTATTCGGCTCTATGCTCTTTTCGTGCGTCGATCCAAACATCGTTACCGAGGAGTCTTCTAGCGTCGAGGAATCCAGTAGTTCCGGTCCCCGTGTCTTTGAGGCTTTTGGGCCTTATAGCGCCATGGAGGTTGAGGATATCTGCAGGACTTATGCCGAAAGGAAGAAAGACCTTGGCTATGAGCCTGAATCCTGTTTCCTTGAATACGATTTAGGGGTTTATGGCGCCGCTCACGTCAACATCATCAAGTATGTGAAAAGAGGCAAAAGCGAAGTCAAGGTGGAGCATGATTTTTCCTTTTTTGGCTATTACATCTGTACTCTTCCTTCGCACTCCTACGACGTGAACGTTTGGATTAAAGGCCAAGGCTCTTTCGATCTTAAAAAACTCTATCAAGATGACCTTATTAGCGATGCGGACATAAAAGCGATCATTAAAGAAGCAGATCGCCTCAAAATCCGAAGAGGCGGCACTTTCAATACGGAACTCAGTGATTTTTCCTTCGACCTAAATTGGGGGTATACATTCGCTAACACATATGACAGCGGAACCGAAGTCATCGATAGGGGCGGCAAGCTCAACACCTATTCGACGTCTTTCCATTATTCAGGCATCGAAACAATCTACGAGAGAGTCAAAAACCTGGACATCTATTCTTACGAAGACGAGTTCGTTCCTGGATACAGTTCGGTTACGAACCCTGAACTAATAAGAAACATGAAGTATCGCTATAAAATGACGATAGGTGACAAAACTATCGCCGCCTATTTCTCCTCGCGGAATTATCTTGATAAATCCAATGTGAAAAAGTCAGAGTTCTGGCCTCAATACGAAAAGTTTTTGGAACTTGTTATTGATATCAAGGATGTGATTGAGGCCTCTGAGGAGTGGAATTCCATGGCCATTCCAGAGGATGATCTTTTGGTCGATTACGGTTAGCAAAGATTAGAGTGGGCCATACTAATAGCCCTCTTTTTCAAATTGTCTTTTTCTTTTGAGCGTTATTGAGGCTCCAATTCGTCTTATGGTTAGGAAACAGGCAATTAGGAGGCCAAATATGAAGAAAAGAATTGGATTACTGGCGGCTTTATTGAGTTTCAGCGCATTATCATCTTGCAGCAACGTCCGCGTCTATAAGCCCTATGGCAATTATCTGACAGCCGAACAGGTCAGGGATGTCTGCGTGGCTTATGGTGGGGGTTATGCCTCTATCACTGCTTATCTTGGCCTTTATCGTGGGAATACCCATGTTTTGCTCATGAGGAGCGAAATTCCTGGGGTTGGTTTTGACTGCGCCGTCCATAGCTTCTATGCGGCAGACATCTATATCTGTGATGGCTGGGATGGGGGAGTTAACCTAGTCGTTTGGGTTGAAGGCGAAGGGGTTTATGGAATCCAAAAAGCCTACGAAGAAGGAAAAATCTCTGAAGAGGAGATCAGATTGGTCGCCAAAGAAGCCGAAAGCTTAGGTTTGAGAGAGTGTGGCCATCTTGCCGTGCCTCTTGAGAAATTCACTTTCTCTTTGACCTGGGGCGTTGGTTTTGACTCCTCTTATGACAGTAAAACAGGCACCCTCATCAAGGCAAAGAAAGTCATCGAAAGAAGCCCTGACGAATACGTGACCACTTTCGAGTACCCAAACATCAATAGCCTCTACGAAAAAGTAAAACTGTTCTCGCTTTATCGATATCCAAGCACTTATGATCCATATGAAGGCGTCACGATTTCAACCAACCCAAAGACAAATTACAAGCTGACGATCGATGACAAAACGATCGAAGCGAGGAATTGCCCAATCATCGAAGGTTATCCTGAAGGATTAACCTGGAGTGGAAAGGAATTTTTAGAGCTCGTCTTCGAAATCAGGGACACCATTCAAAACTCCGATGAATGGAAGGCCCTTCCTGATTACGAAGTCCTTTACGCATAGCGAAGTAGTGGTCCTTCGCTTGAGAGAGGGGGTTGAATTTCCAACCCTCTTTTTCATATCCTTGATATGCTTAAAAATTTTTTGAGCGTTTTCTCATTCTTTTGAAGTCTTATAGGTGAGGGGGAAAAATGTCGATCTCAAAACGTACGGCGATTGGCTTCATAGCCGGCAATCAGGAAGCCATCGAAAAAGTATACCTTGAGTACAAGAATCTCATGTATTTCGTTATCGCCTCATACGTCAAAAACCAAGACGATTGCGACGATGTTTTGAGTGAAGCTTTCCTTAAAGCGGTTGAGCATAAGGATCAACTCAAAGATCCTAACAAACTCAAATCCTTCCTCTGTTCGATCGCTAAAAACAAGGCCATCGATTTCATGAAGAAGAACAAGGACCTTCCTTCCTCCGATCTCATTGAGGAGATTTATGGAGAAGAAGAAAGAAGCAACCCTGTCCTCAACATGATCGAACCCCTCTTATCCAACAAAGAAACGATCGTAGTGTACCTTCGCGTCATTCACTCCTACAGCTGGGATGAAATCGTCGAGGAAACCGGCATTCCCGAGTCATCCGCCAGGAGAATCTACACGAACGCGAAAGAGAAGCTAAGAAAGGAGCTATTATGGGCTTAGACAAAAGAATGAAGAATAGGATAGAGCAGATTGATAAAAACCTCGACGCCATCGTCAAGAATCCATATCAGAAAGAAATAGTTGAGAAGAAGCCTAAACGCTTACCATCATGGACGAAATGGGCCCTTCCTCTCGGAGGCGCGGTTTTGACTGCCTCTTTGGCCTTAGGCATCGTTCTTCCTGTTACCCTCTTAGGAGGAGGCTTAAACGCCAACCAAGGCACCGGCACCGCAACAGCAAGCGCGCCTTCACGCAATAGCGCCGACAAGGAACTTCCTCATGAAGAACCAAGCGGTTCTCAGACGAAAAATAACCCGAAACATTATGACGAATACCAAAATGGAACTTACACGCCTGAAAACGTCAATTGCCTAATCTCTCCAAACAAAGGAACTAGCAGAGATGGCGTCCCCAGCCGCATGAGTGAAACCACATACAATTCCTATAGAGCCTTCGCGAAGAAATTCGTCACTTTGATGATGGAAGTCAACAATCCTGTCGATGAAGAAAAGAGCATGGCTATCTCTATTCCTGACGCATATCTTAGCCTTGCCATCACCGGAATCATCTCTGATGAAAGCGGTTTGCAGGATATTCTGAGTTATCTTGAGTTAGAGGACATAAACGCTCTTAAAAACGCCGCAAAACAAATCATCTCCAATCTCGGAACGATGAAAAAAGATTATGGAGGAAACGACGTCGGAGGACTCAATCTCAATTCCATTTGGCTCAATCCGGGAAAGATGTCCTTGCTCGCCGAAAAAGACGAAGATCTCTATCGCGACCTCAAGAATATCTTTGAAGCTTCTCTCTATCTCGATGGCCTTACCAGCAACAAAGCCAAGCAGTACATCGGCGAGAATGGGTTGCCTGATAAGCCTATCCCGAATATCGAGCTTCCTCACGATAACGATCCTGCCGCTGTAAGCGTTATGTCCGTCTATTACGATATGGATGTTTTTGAGGCCTCGGATTGGTATCAGAGCCAATATCAGAGCGGCCAACATACGATGAGCTACACGGTTGGTGGAGTGACCAAACAGGTCGATTACATTGGCCAAACTGAACGCTCTAACCAAATCTTCGAAAACGACAATCTCACTGGTACGAGCCTGAGGCTTGATAATAGCCATATCAACTTCTTCTTGCCGAAGGATGAGGCCGCTATGCCTAGCACGATTCTTGGTGATGTGCTCGATAAGAATTACTCTCCTAAAACATTCACTTACACAAGCGCAACTGGAGAGGAGGAAGACACCACTCTATGCGAGGTTAATGTGTCTGCCCCATACTTCTTCATGGAGAATAAGGCACTCTTAGAAAAAGAAGACTTAACTCCGCTCTTCCCTAACCTCACTTCCCATGGAGTCGCCTCGCGTCTTGCTTCATCGAAGAACGGATTACCTGTTTCTCTCGATTCCATATTGCAGTTCTCTACCATGAGATTCGATTACGACGGTTTCTATTCTTGCTCCGTGACGATTGCGCTTTCTGATACGGAGACTGACGAAAGAGACCATGTGGTGGTTGACTTCGCTTTGAACCGTCCTTATGCGTTTGAAAGAAGCAAATATCTCCGCAACAGTGACGGCGACTATTACGAAGTCCCTATCATTGTTGGCGAGATCGTCGATCCTAATTACCTCGTCTAACAAAAGAGGCCACGGAAAAGTGGCCTTTTCTTTTAGAAAGGTGTTGCGGCTTCCCTTCTTTTTAGAGTTCAATTAAGGGGTATGAAAAAGAAGATAATCGTTTTGATCGTGAGCCTCTTGCTCATTTGTCTCATCACTTTCAGCGCCCGACTCATCCCTGGGGACATCGTTTTTGCTCTCAGATTCGCCCTTAAAGTCCTTCTCAATCTCCTTAATGGAGCGGTCGCTTTGGTGGCCATCAAGATCACGGGCATTAAGATTGGTGTTGAGCTCGCTAACTGGAAATCCTATTTGATCGGTTTAGGCGTCGCTCTCGTATTATCTTTCTTCATCGCCTTCTTACCAGCCCTCTTAGGCTTTTCCCTCGTCGGAGATCATGTCGATTTCTCCCCGGCGAACCTCTTCCTCAATCTCTTCTTCTTTATGATTATCATTGGACCGGTGGAAGAGCTTATCTTCCGAGTCTATGTCCAGGAGACCTTCATTTGTTTCTTCACCAAGCATAAGTGGATTGCCGTCATCATTGCCTCTGCATTATTTGGTTTATGGCACTTCATCAATAACGGCGACTTCGCCCAAGTTCTCTTCACCTTTGGTATCGGCCTAGCCTTCGGCTTTGCGAAATACTTCATCAAGGAATGCAAGTTCGTCGGCGTGGCCTTCGCCCATGGCCTCTATGACTTCCTAAACGTCATAGTCCAATTCTTCGTCGTTTAAAAAAGACCGGTCAGCCGGTCTTATTTTTTGATCTTCTCTTTCTTGAGATCATATATGGCTTCGGCCGCGAATCTTATCTTCGTCAGCCATTTTTCTTTATGGAGAGGATAAGCGAAATATGTCTCATCAGGGGAGGAGAGGTCAATGAGCCCTCCTTTCCCTTTCCAGTTGTAGTCGATATGAAGACCAAAGCTCTGAAGAGGTTCCCTATGGAAGACGACTCCACTCGGTCCTTTGACGATGATTCCGTTATCGATGTCATGGGTGAGGTGGTGTTCTCCTTCTAGAGGAACGAAGCCAATCTTAACGCCTTCCATCTTCTCCATTCTGACATTGTCCTCAAAATGGTATGTGCCATCTCTTACTTCTTTTTCGACATTGCTCTTTTCCCATTCGAACCACTTGCTGATTCTTGTGAATTTGGTTTCTTCATTCAAACAAGAAAGAGTGCCATCTTCATTGAGTCGATATTGAACCCCACATGAATCGCATTTGAGGGTGTCTCCCTTGGAAGACATATGGAATTCTTTGCCACAGTGGGGGCACTGATAAAGGATCCTCTCAAGGCCTTCCGCTCTATTCGGATAATCGATTTTGATGTGGTTTTGTAATTGATATTCTTCTTCGTCGAAATTGAAGCAATTCCCGATTATTTTCTGAATATCCTCAGCAGAAAGCCCCTCAATTTCGCTTTTTGAGATGAGGCATTCCATCTCTGCGGTGATTGGGACATTCCTTACGACTTGGTCGCTCCATTGAGGCTGACGGAGATAAGACCCATGGCAGTTAAGGAACACAACAGGAACCTTCATGTATTTGACGAGTTTGCCAAGCCCTTCGTCGATCCTTAGAGGTTTCCCAACGAAGGAATAGACGGCCTCAGGGTACATGACGAGGATCTTCTTTTTCTTTTTGAGGACGTCCATCATCGGAATGATACTTGCAGGGTCATTGACGAATCGTCTTTTCGGCATGATACCGGAGTGGACGCAGACGAAATACTTGTCGATGAATTCCTCAGCCGCGCAAACCCAGTAGCTTCTTCGAGGACTAGTCGCTCCTAAACCAAGATAGATATCCATGAAGGAGGAGTGGTTCGACAAAAGGATGTACGGAGGCTTTGGCATCTTGCCGATCTTCTTGATCGTCGCGCCTTCTTTCTTCCTTGCGAAATAGGCGACAGTCCTGATGATGAAAGAGAAAAGGAAAAGAATCCTCTTCGGCTTCATATGGGCATCAATCCTTTTGATTTTCCTCATCGTTAGAAAAATTATAGACCCTCGAGCAAGCCATTCCTATGTGCTTATTTCTTCCTTTCGCGCACATTCGTCCGTAAAATAAATTTAATCGAGGAAAGATTAATTATGAGAAGAAAGACTCCTTTTTTGATGGCCACCATGCCTCTTTTTGCTATCGCGACTTTAAGCGGTTGCATCAGCTCCCAGCGCAATTCGGCTCCTAAGAGCGTTGAACCTGAGGAAAGCAAACCTCTTGAGGTAGGTGACACCGTCAGGATGTGGACCTCGCCAGATGATTACGAGAAAGCCCCTCTAGGTTTAGTGGAAGGATCAGGCACACTCACCATCTCGGAAGACGAAGGATACGATGACTATTACTCTCTTTCCTGCACCCTCACGAAAGAAGGCTATATCGGAAGTGACCTCATCGAGAAACCATACTTCAAAGATGAAGACGCCAAGAACGGCGACATCATCTCCCTTTACTATTACCTTCCTGCGAATAGCAACATCAAGACCATCCAGTTGGAGGCCCTCCCATGGAACGGCCGTGCCTCAAGCGTCTTAGGCCAAGCGCTCACCGTCACCTCTAGCCTAGAGGGCGCGTGGAACCCTATCGAAATGACCTATGACTCCCTCGATATGCTTGGTTCATTAAGGATTAACTACACTCTTACCGACTCCACCAAACAAGGAAAGATCCTCCTCGATGACATCGAGATCACCTATGGTGAAGAGACCGTTAAGACCAAATACGTATCTAATGACGAATCCCTCTATGAGACATATGAGGATTACTTCAAACTCGGAACCTGCATGTCCGACACGATGGTGAGAAATACCGAAATCAGGAAAATCACCATCGACAACTTCAATTCCATCACCGCGGAAAACGAAGGAAAACCTGAGCGAATCCTTGACCAAGAGGCCTGCCAGGCTCTTCTTTCTAGCGATCCAGCAGGGGTCGCCATCACTACGGCGCCATTTGAGAGAATCTACGATTGGGCTGCTGAGAATGGCATCGGAGTGAGACATCACACCTTCGTTTGGTATTCCCAAACCCCAGCCTGGTTCTTCACGACCGACTACACCCAGAACGGTCCGAAAGCCAGCCGTGAGCTCATGCTCGAGAGAATGAAGAACTACCTCGAAGTCACCTTGGTGACCCTCAACGAGAGATGGCCAGAAACCGTGTACGCCATCGACGTCGCCAATGAAGCGGTCGAAAACGGCGGACTCAGAACCAACAACAACAACTGGTACTCAACCGTTGGAGACGATTTCGTCTACTATGCTTTCAAGTTCGCTTCCGAAATCAAAGAAGAGTACGACATGGAATTTGAGCTTTATTACAACGACTTTGCCTTTGACTATCAACCAAATCTTTGCCGCTGGGCTCTCGAAAACATCCTTAAGGACGCTATCGCCGAAAACCTCATCGATGGAGTCGGCCTCCAGACCCACTTGGATTCCGGCGCCAACATGGACAACATCATCAACGATGCGAAACTCATCAAGCAAAAAGGCCTCAAGTGCCAGCTTACTGAGATCGACATCACCGTCAACTCAACGAGCACAAGCGACTATAACGCCCAAAGCAACGCCTACAAGACCCTCATCAAGAAGGTCCTTGAGAACAACAACTCAAAAGAGACTGATATCAACGCCGTCGTCCTTTGGGGCGTCACCGATAACCTATCTTGGAAACGTAACCAGTATCCTCTTCTCTTCACTGAGGAATATGAAAAGAAGCCTTGCTACACAGGTTTCCTCCAGGCCTTATCCGAAGCCAACATCGATGAATAAACCAAACCAAACAATAACCGCCGTGATTTTCGATATGGACGGTGTCATTTTTGATACCGAAAGCCTTTGGAGAAAAGCTTTTTTGGCCGCCAACAAGAAGTTCAATGTCGATATCACTGAAACATACCGCCAGGGGATGTGCGGCAAGAATGAGAAACTTGTTCGCGAAGAACTTAGGGTCCATCGCCCATCCTTGGATGTCGATGCCTACCGTGACTTCATGCTCGCAAGCGTGAATCACGACATCTCCGTAGGTGCATTCGAGGTGAAACCTTTCTTTGAAGAAACAATCCATTACCTCAAAGAGAAAGGGGTCAAAATCGCTTTAGCGACTTCCTCCCATAAAGTAAGGGCAGAGAACCTTTTTCGATTGAAAGGAATGAAAATTGCAGGGATTTTTGAGGCAACCATCTATGCGGAAGACGCTCTTGGCAAATCAAAACCCGATCCATATATGTTTCTAGAAGCCGCGAAGAAACTTGGCGTGAAGCCAGAGGAAGCGGTTGTCGTCGAAGACTCAATCAACGGCATTGAAGCCGCCGTAAGAGGCAATCTCATCCCAGTTATGGCCGTTGACCTCATCCCACCCAATGATTTTGCGAAAGAACACGCCAAAATCATTAATAGCCTTAATGAGCTAAAGGACCTAATCGAGGAAGCTTGATAAAAAGAAAACCCCCTCAGTTTCGAGGGGGTCTTTTTCGTTAGTCTTTTTAGTCGGAGTAGGAGGAAGAGTTGTCCTGTCTTCTCTGGTCGGTGATGTTGTCGATTGCGATGACAAGAGCGACGAAGAAGGCCAAATCTTTCTTATATTCGTCATCGATATCGAGGACGAAGGAATCTCTTAACGAGATCTTTCTTGAAACGTGGCCGATTTCCTTGCCCTTAAGGGAGATGTGGTAGTCGAAGCAGAGGATGTTGCCTTTGATTTCGATCTGGCCGAGTTTGGTGTCGATGAAATAACGGTCATGTAAGGACCAGAATTTCTTCTTCATGTAGGCGACCTGGTTGCCATCCTTGTCATAAACCAAGGCTTTTCTCACGAAGAAGGTCCAGAATTTGTTTCTGACGGTGTAGAGGAGATTTCCGTTCATGTCCTGGACAAATTTCTTTCTGGTGAAAGTCCAGAATTTGCCTTTGACGTAAAGAACGTCTTTCTCGTTCATGTCTTTGACGGTGGAGCCACCGCGCAAAGAAATCCATTTGTTGCGGATACTGACTTGCATATGTTTCTTCCTTTCAGGATGTGAGGAAATTTTAACATGTTTCTACCCAAAACAAAAATACAGCAATTCTAGTTAAGCGCTTCCTTTTTAGCAAAAACTACGAAATTCCCGCTTTTTTGACGGATGTTTCCTTGAAAAAGAATAACAAACAATTACAATTATCCGTGACATATAAGCCGAATATTCGTTTGAAGTCCGTTTTATGTGTTTTTTTATGAAGCAACGCTTCAAGAAAGGTTAAACATGAAATTCTCAAAAATTCTTATGGCTTCCGCGATGCTCGCCAGCATGATGCTTGCTAGCTGCGGAAATGGAGAGGGCGAACAGTCCAATCCTGCTGGAGCTTCAACCTCCAGCGTCAAAGCCTCTAGCTCCAAGAGCAGCTCCAGCAAATTCGTCGCTCAGTGGTCAAAGGACCCAACCCTCCACGTTGAGCCAACTTGCGAATCCGAAGGTAAGGATGTCGAACGCTGCATCAACAGCAGCGCCGCCAACAAAGAGACCATCCTTCCAAAGAAGGCTCACACCTGGGGAGCCAAGAGCGAGAAGGTCACTGCCGAAGGCAAGAGCGGCTACTGGACCAACGAATGCTCCGTCTGCCACACCAAAGCCATCATCATCGATGCTTTGAATTGGACCAAGATCGAAGGCAGCAACAAGGATAACACCGGTGCTACCCTCAAATTCAGCACCAACGGCAACTACGCTGAATACGAATTCAATATGCCAACTGCCTTGACCAACGTCACCGTCGGCATCTATGGCTGGGTTGACTACTGGAAAGATGGCAGCAACAACAACGACCAGAGAGGCTTCTTCTCCACTAAGGCTAACGATGGCAGCGCCAACGTCGGCGTCAAGATTAATGACACTGACCTCACCATCACCAACCACAAGACCTACGAAGAGATGGGCATGTCCGCTGGTGAGAACGGCAACAGCACCTTCGCTCTTTGCGAAATGGGTACTATCGCTTCCATCGCCGCTGGCGACTTCAAGCTTACCTACACCCGTTTAGAGTCCTACAACCTCAACATCACTGAGATTTGGTTAATGTACAAATAATCCAGCTATTGTTCTGAGATTTAAAACCAGCCGAGGATAAAACCTCGGCTTTTTTTGCGCAAAAAATAGTGGATTTGCCAGTGAAAACGAAAAAGAAGAGTGACTTTTGAAGAAAGCCTTATGATAAAATCATAGGTAGCACTTTAAGGGAGATATTTATGAAGAGAGTATTCAACTTCTCAGCTGGCCCAGCCACCCTTCCCTTGGACGTCCTCAAAGAAGCCCAAGAGGAACTTCTCGATTTTGAGAGTACTGGCATGTCCATCATGGAGATCTCCCATCGATCTAAGCCTTTCGAGAAAGTCCTCGAAGAAGCCGTCGCTGACCTCCGTGATCTAATGAAGATCCCAGAAAACTATAAAGTCATTTTCTGCCAAGGCGGCGCCTCGACCCAGTTCGCTGCCGTTCCGATGAACCTCATGAAGAACAAGAAAGCGGACTATATCCTTTCTGGCCTTTTCTCGACGAAAGCCTATAAGGAAGGATGCTTGTTTGGCGATTGCCAAGTAATAGCCTCCTCAAAGGATGACAATTTCACCCATATCCCAAACCTCGATAACCTTCCAGTCAGGGAAGACGCTGACTATGTCCATATCTGTGAGAACAACACCGTCTATGGAACAAAGTTCCACAAACTTCCTGACACGAAAGGAAAGCCTCTTGTCGCCGATCAGTCTTCTTGCTTCTTAAGCGAGCCTTGTGATGTCAGCAAATACGGGGTCATCTACGCCGGTGTCCAAAAGAACGTTGGCCCATCTGGTCTTGCCATCGTCATCATCAGGGAAGACCTCATCCGCGAAGATCTTGATATCGTCACCCCAACCATGCTTAAGTGGAAGACCCAGGTTGACGCGAATAGCCTTTACAACACCCCAAACTGCTTTGGCATCTATATGTGCGGAAAAGTCTTCAAGTGGCTTAAGAAGCAGGGCGGTCTCGAAGAGATGAAGAAGAGAAACGTTGAGAAAGCCAACTATCTCTACGATTATCTCGACCATTCGAAATATATTGCTGTTGCTGATAAAGATAGTCGCTCAATCATGAACGTCACCTTCAAGACCAGTGATCCTGAGCTTGACGCTTTATTCTGCGAAGAAGCCAAGAAGCACGGCATCATCTCCATCAAAGGCCATAGAGCCGTTGGAGGAATGCGCGCTTCGATCTATAACGCCATGACCCTCGAAGGCGTCAAAGCCCTCGTCGAGTTCATGAAGGAATTCGAAAAGGAGCACCTTAAATGAAAGCCTATTGCCTGGATAAGATCTCAAAGGTCGCTTTAGCCACCCTCAAAGACGCTGACAAAACCGTCGAATCCCTTTCTGATGCTGATTCGATTCTTGTAAGAAGCTCCAAGATGCATGAGATGGCTCTCTCAGAGAACATCCTTGCCGTCGCTAGAGCCGGTGCCGGCGTCAATAACATCCCATTAGCCGACTACGCCGAGAAAGGCGTGGTGGTCTTCAATACCCCAGGTGCGAACGCCAACGCCGTCAAAGAGCTTGTCATCGCTTCCCTCATGCTTGCTAGCCGCGACATCATCGGAGGCAGCCTCTGGGTCAAAGAAAACGCAGGGGATGAGAATATCTCCAAAGCCGCTGAGAAAGCCAAATCCCAATTCGCTGGAAACGAGATCTTCCATAAGACCATCGCCGTCCTTGGTTTAGGCGCGATCGGCGTCCTTGTCGCCAATGCCTGCGTTGACCTAGGCATGCAGGTCATCGGATATGACCCATATCTCTCAATCCATAACGCCATGCTTCTCAATAAGAGAGTCACCTATGTCTCTTCTTTGGAAGAGGCCGTCAAAGACGTTGATTTCCTCACCGTCCATATCCCTCTTACCGATTCGACAAAGGGACTCATCGGCAAAGACCTCATCGCAAAGATGAAAGATGGCGCGACCATCCTCAATCTCTCTCGCGATGGCATCATCGACGAAGAGGCCCTCGAAAAAGCCTTGGAGGAAGGCAAGATCAAGAAATACATCACCGACTTCGCTAACCCGAATGTCGTCAAGATGCCTAACACCCTTTGCTTCCCTCACTTAGGAGCCTCAACTGAAGAGGCCGAGGACAACTGCGCCCTCATGGCCATCGCCGAACTCAAAGACTATCTTGAGAACGGAAACATCTCTAACTCGGTCAACTATCCTGCCGCTGATGCTGGCAAGAAAGGCCAGGGGGTCAGGGTTTGCGTTAACCACAAGAATATCCCTGGCATGATCAATAATTTCACAACCATCATCTCTCGCGACGGAGGAAACATCGCCTCCCTCGTCAATAAATCAAGGAACGAATACGCCTACACGATCATCGACACCGATAAAGAGGTCGATGAGAAAGAACTTCTAAGTGTCCCAGGCGTCCTTCGCGTCAGAATCATCAAATAACCATGAAACTAGGAATGCCAATCCTCTTTGAGTTCAACACCATCGAGGAGAATCTCAAATTAGCTACGGAATTAGGGCTCGACTTCGTTGAGCTCAACCTCAATTTTTCTTATTGCCGAAAAGAAATGGAAGAAGACAAAATCCCTGCCCTTTTAAAGAAATATCCCCTGCAAATCACGCTTCATTTCTACGACGAAGCAGATTTAGGATCGTATCCCGAAGTGGTGGAAGGTTATCTCAAACTCTTAGAGAGATATGCCTCTTTGGGAGAAGGTTATGTGAGGATGATGAACTTCCATAATAACGGTGGTCCTCTCGTCACCATCTCTGGCAAGAGGAACTACATCTACGAGAAGGAATATGACTCTTACATCAAAAGACTCATCCCTGCTTACACGAAAGCCAAAGAAATCTGTGAGAAAAGAGGCATCAAGCTTGTCATTGAGAACACCGATACCTGTCCTGGCGCTGCCTTCTTAAAGGACGTTTACCGCGATGAGATGAACGCTGGCTTCCATTTCAATTTCGACATCGGCCATGATGCCGTGATGGGGGATTGGCTATATGAATTATCAAAGAAGCTTCCGCTCAAATTCGACGAATTCCATATCCATGATTCCGATGGAAAAAGAAACCATCTCGCCCTTGGCGAAGGAACCCTTGGTGAGAAACTAAGGGAATTCAAAGAGATGGCCAAGAAAAACGACGCTTACGTCCTTCTTGAAGTTAAATCTAAAGAAGACCTTAGGAAATCCGTTCCTTTCTGGAGGAATCTATAAACCATGAAATGGGCTTTGTTTGTTTTTGCTTTTATCGCGCCTTTAATCGTTAACGGCATCTTTTTCTTATTTGAGACCTTCAAGAAGAAAGAGGAACTTTCCTTTAAGAACAAAACAGTTCAGAAAGAGCTTTGGAACCTAGGAGCCTCTTTCGTCCTTTGCCTTATCTCCGCAATAGTCGGCCTCTTCTCTAGCGACGTCTCTGCCATGAATATCTTCGTTGGCAATCTCTTTATCTGCCTTTTGGCAAGAGAGATGACCCCGCTTATCAAACTCGATTGGAAGAAGCTCGATAAAAAGGCCATCACCCCAATCGCCAAAGCCGCGATTGCTCTTCTTGGCTTCGTTTTCGAAATCAGCCTCTTCCAGACCTGGTCGATCTATCTTCTTTCCGGAATGAGGTTAGGGGCGTTCGCTCTTCTTGCCTATCTTGTTGGTAGCCTCGCCGAATCCTATTACGAGAACAAAGACCTCTCCGTCATCAGGGTGGCCTTCGCTTTCTTCTTCATCGTCTTCCTTTTCTGCACAATCGCCGATCCAAAAGCCTGGTTCGACGCTTATCCATTCGAAGGTGGCCTCAAGTACCTTGAGGAGAACCCATATCTCTACTACAACCAGTTCGACGCTTTCATGCATGGGCAGCTCCATCTTGTGGCAGAGCCTGATCCTCGTCTGGCTCTCTTGGAGAATCCATACGACCCATATCAGAGAGGCGGCATCAGCTATCTTTGGGATACCGTTTATTACAATGGCAAATACTATTCGTATTATGGCGTCGCCCCAATCTTCTTCGTCATGTTCCCTGTCTATATCCTTTCAGGGTTCACGATCGTTCCTAATGGCTTATTCTGCCTTACCCTTGCCAGTGTGCTTTACGCCTATGGCATCTTCAGGCTTTCGCTTCTTCTCAAAGAGAAATATGCCGCCAACCTTCCAAGCTGGTTCGTCTATCTCTTCAGCTTCCTCATCTTCGTCTCGTCCTTGGGATATAACTTCCTTAACTTCAGATGGACGGACTGGAAATATAGGGTTCCATTCGCCTATGCCGTAGTGGGCATGGTCTTCTTCCTTGCCTTCTTCTTTGAAGGGCTCAAGCGCGAAGGAGTCAAACAGCATATCTATTGGGGATTATCCGCTTTGTTCTATGTCCTCATCATGGGCTCTAGACCTGAGCTTGGCGTCATCGCCATCCTCATCGTCCCATACCTTGTGAAATTCATTCTCCAGGGCAGGACAAAGAACGCGAAAGGGGAGAAGAATAATCTTTATCCTCTCATCCCGTTTGCCGCCGTTCTTGTCATTGGAGGCATTGCCTTAGCGGGATACAACTTCCTCCGTTTTGGCAGCCTCACTGAATTCGGCTCGAACTATCAGCTCACGATCAATGACGCTAGGACGAATTCCCTCGACTTAGAGCATGGTCTCTTTGACGCTTTCTATCACTATTTCTGGCAGCAGCCTGTTTTCTCCGCAAAGATAGAAGAGACAGGATTTGCAGGGTTTTTTGACTTTGACGAGTTCCCATTCATAACCACTCAGTATGTTGGTCTCCGCCATGAGACTCACGTCTATATCTCCTATTCCGTTGGCCTTCTTTCTAGCCCAGCCTTCTATCTTGTCTTGCTCCTTCCTTTCGGCTTAGCCGCCCATAAGAAGATTGAGGAGTGGGTCTATCTCATCCTTCCTCCGTTCCTTCTTCTCGTCCTTTGCTGGCTCATGTACTGCCTTGGCGGCGTTTGCATGCGCTACATCCTCTACTTCTGGCCTCTTGCCGGAATCTGGGCGATGTCGGTCTTCTATTCCTCTTACTCCACTTTGACGAAAGAAAAAAGCACCAGGATACCTCTTATCGTCGTATCTCTAGTGCTTGTTCTCTTAGGTGCTTACCTTGCCATCAACTTAGGCAGGAACCCATTCGATGGCTGGCAGATAGTCAGTTAAGTAAGTTTACTTACTCCAGAAGCCAATCTTTGTGGCTTCTTTTTTGTTCTCCATTTTCTTGAGGAGGTGGTCGATAAGAAGACCAACGACAAGTCCGATTGGGAGATAGAGGAGCATCGCGTATCTGGCGTTCATCGTGCATCCGACTGGATAACGCATGCAGAAGGCCATGTAGGAGATCGCTGAGCTAAAGAAAGTGACGACCAAGAAGTAGAACACGAAGTCGTTTTGCTGCTTCTCGCCTTTGACCAAGGAAATGATCTTCTTAACGATGAAGAAGACTCCGCCGATGACGAAGGCAATGCCTGTCATGATCGAGAAGGTGTAGGTAAGGGAAACAAGGATCCAGAATGGGTTTTTGAACTCACCCATGGATTCCGCCATCCATCTGATATCGCTTTCGGAGAACAAACCTGTCTTAAGGAAAGCAGTCCAGCAGTTGAAGTCGATGGTGCCCCAGTAGTAATCCTGAGGACTTCCTGTGGCGGAACGGACGTTCGTAATGTGGTAGAAGAGGTCTGGCGAAGGGAAGATGAAGAGCCTTGCCCACATTGGGTAGATCTCTGGGTCGATGTACATGAAGTAATCGGTGCCGTAAATGCCGACAAGATCCCAAACATAGGCGATTGGTCTGTCGTATTTCATCTTCGCGTAGATTTCAAAGAAGAGACCAAGTGGGAAGACGATAACGGCAAAGACACCCATCTGGATGATGAATTTGATGAGCTCTTTGTTATCTGCTTTGACCCATTTGCCTTCTTTTCTAAATAAGCCAAGAAGGTCGATTAAGAAGATAGCGGCAACCGGGAAGGCGACGACGACGGTGGAGAGCTTCGTCTCCATGCCAAGACCGATGCAAAGGGCGGTGGCGACAAGAGGAACGTATGAACGGGTCTTGTGGTAGCGGATCGCGGCATATAAAGCGGCGAAGGAGAAGAGCAAGGACAAGGAGTCATTGTTCTTGTACGCGCTGATGAACCAGAAGGCAGGGGTGAAGAAGAGAAGGAACGAACCGATGATCGAAACGCGTTTGTTAAGCCCTAATTCAACAATGACCTTGTAGGCGAAATAGAGAGTGATGATGCCTTGGAAGGAAAGGAAGATCCTCGCTGTTTCGAAAGCGGTGTAATCAAAGAGGGTGAATTCTCCGAAATGCGCGCTGCTAGCGACATTAGGGACAATCGCCTCAGAGCCTTGGAAATGAGGTAAGAGGATGGAGTTTATCCTCATGAAGAAAGCGATCGCAGCGTGGTAAAGCTTTGGCTGATAGTACTGGCTTTCCAAATTAACCGCTGGGATTTTGCCGGTTTTGTAGATGTCATAGATTATGGCCCAGTGACCATAATCGCCAAAGACGCCATAGTCATGGGTATAGGAGCCGTCGTTATAGGTTCTCGCCATGGTGAAGGGGAGAACGAGCCCAGCGGACATCATGAAGAAGAGGAAGACGGCCTTTCTGGTTGAGAGTTTTCCATATACGGCCGCTAAGACGAAATAACCGACGGCAAAGAGCTCAAAAAGAACGAGGGCGATAACGAAGATGACGCGAGAGGCCTGACCATTGAAACCGATCTTGTCGTACATCTCTTGCTGATAGACGAAAAGGAAATAAATCGCGTACATCAGTAAGACCGCGACTGGCCAAATGACGAAAGGCGCCCATTTCTTCTTGAAGAAGGAACAAAGCATCTCGTCAAACTTTGTGAAATGTTCTTTAAAAGTGTTCATAGATAACCTAAACGAATTAAATCGTTTAACTGTAATATTTTAGCATCAAGCTTTCTTTGAAAGGCAAGTAATGATTTCTTAGTTAGGGTTTCTCGCTCAATTGGTTTAGAATAGTCATGCTCCTAACAAGAGGAAAGACCCAAAATATCATGGAAAACGAAGTCAAAAATCAAGAAATCGCTGACAAAACCCCTGTGAATGAGGTTCCAGCAGCGACTAGAAACATCAAATTCGAAGCCTTATTAACCGCGGCCGCGATTGCCGTTGGAATTGTTGTCGCCGTCATCGTCGCTCTCCTTATGCCTGCCAATTCAGGTGAGACTTTTGAGATCGCTTATGGTGGAGGCGCTCCTCTTCTTAGAGAGAAAGGCACCCTCATCGTTTCCCTCATCAATGGCTTTGCCGTCAACATCGCCACGCTTACCGCTCTCTATTTCATTAGGCCAAGCGGAATCAAACCGATCTTAGGCAATAAGTGCCGTAATGCTTTGTTGCTCGTTATCCTTGCCCTCTTTGGTGTTCTTGCCCATGTTGTCTTAGGTATCCTCGTTCCTGTCACAAGCATTCCTACGGCTCTCATCCAAGGCGCTATCGCCATCATCGTCGGCGTTTACGATCTTCTCATCTACAAGCTCTACATGGAGAACCGCACATACTCCAACAACCTCTTCTGGGAGATCTTCCGTTTCGGTATCGTTGGTTTAGTTGCCGCGGTCTTCGATTTCTTAACCGTCTTTGCTTTCAGATTCGGTGTCTTCGGAAGCGGAACCGATTGGTATGTCACCCTCATCTCCACGACCTGTGGCTTCATCGTCGGTGTCACCATCAATTACCTCATGTCCACCTACATGGTTTACAAGGCCAGCAAATCCAACCTTGCTAAGACGGCGAAAGGCGTCATCTTCTTCGTCATTCTTTCCGCGATTGGCCTTGGAATCGGAATCGGCTTAGAGTATCTCCTCTATGATTTCTTCTTCCTTAACCTTGGGATTGCTATCTTCATCTATCCGGTTGTCTTCGTCGTCCGCACCCTTGTGGTCATGGTCTATAACTACTTATCCCGTAAGTTGCTTATCTATAGATAAGAAATAGCAAAATAAAAGGAGGCGCATTGCCTCCTTTTTTGTTTGTTTAGAAAACCTATTTCTTAGATTCTTCTTTCTTTTCGTCTTCCTCGTGATAGGACTTCTCAGTGTTGACGCTCCAGATGGATGATTTGTCTGGGTTGCCAGAGAGGAAGACATCGACCGCGGTGATGCCGCAAAGCATCGAGTGGTCCATGTTGTTGTAACGGTGCTGGCCGTTTCTGCCAATGCAGTAAAGGTTTGGAATGCTATTGAGGTATTTCTCAACGATGTCGAAGTGATCGTAGGCGCCGAAGTAAGCAGGATAGGCTTTCTTCACGCGGATACGGGTGGAATCGAGGACGTTCTTCTCGCTTTCGATGATGCCCATGGAGACAAGCTCCTTGATGGCCATCTCGATGAAGTCCTCATCCTTGGCTTCCCACATCTCGTCGCCTTCGTTGCAGAAGTATTCAAGGCCGATCCAAATGTGTTTGCTTGGGTCATCGACCATGTATGGCGACCAGTTGTTGAAGATCTGGATACGACCAAGCTTGACGTCTCTTTCCTGAACATAGATCCAGTTGTCTGGAACGATGTTGTTGAGGGTTTTTATCTTGGTTTCGTTTTGGATTTTGAGTTTGTCGAGAAGAAGACCGACGGTGATGAAGTCACGGTATGGGAGGTTAGTTCCGATATCGTAGACGGCTTTGTCCATCTTGTCCTCACCGATTGCGGCGATGAGGTCTTTGATCGGCATGGTTGAGAAGACGGCGTCACATCTGAAGGCTTTTCCATCTTTGGCGACCAAAGAGGTGATGTTGTTATTCTCGTCGAGGTTGATTCTGACGACTTCCTTCTCGTACATGATGACACCGCCTTTGGCGACGACATCGTTAGCGAGTTTGGTGTAGAACTGGCCTGGACCGAACTTTGGATATTTGAATTGTTCGATTAAAGAGGTCTCGACTTCCTTGTCTTTCTTCTTGAAAGGCTTGGTTAACGCGGACCAAACGGCCTTGGTAAGAGAGAGGCCTTTGACACGCTGGGCACCCCAAGAGGCGCTGAGCATCTTTGGAGAGACGCCCCAAAGCTTTGTAGTGTATGACTCGAAGAAGAGCTGATAGAGAGGTTTGCCGAAACGATTGATGTAGAAATTCTCAAGTGAGGTTTCTTTTCTCTTGTGGAGGCAAGAACCAAGGTAACCGAATCCGCACTTCATGGTGCGCATGAAGCCCATGTTCTTGATGGTTGAGAACTTAAGGGAGATTGGGTAATCGAAGAATTTTCTTAAGAAATAGATACGGGAAACGCGGTGACGGAGAAGCATGACGTTGTCTTCCTTCTCTGGGTCTGGTCCGCCTTCGACGAACTTCTTGTCGGTGCCAAGGATCTTATCGTCGTAGCTTGGCTGGCCCTGGGTTGGCATAAGCTCATCCCAAAGCTTGTTGACTCTCTCGTCCTTGGTGAAGAAACGGTGTCCGCCGATGTCGATATGGTTGCCTTTGTATTCGGCGGTACGCGAAATGCCACCGACGAACTTCTCGGCTTCGAGGATTATTGGTTTGATGTCGCTTCTTTTGAGCAACTCATAGGCGGCAGTAAGTCCGGCTGGACCTGCGCCGATGATTAATACATTCTTTTGTTCCATGATGGTGTTGTCCTTTGTCCCATAGGCATAATAGCCGTAAGGCTCAGTAATTCAAGATTAGTTTTCGCAATCTGAAAATAATTGTATGCCTTTATAAAGGCAAATCATAGGTTAGATAAGATTTTCAAGCTCTTTCGCTTCGTCGATGAAGGTGATATCTTCCCAAACAGTTTCCTTGATATAGCCTTCTTTGATCATTCGGTTGATTTGGTCTCTTGTTGGGTTATAGAAACCCTCGTAATTGACGACGATGGTTTTTGGGGTAACGATGCCCATTCTCTTCCAGCTGATGACGTCGGCCATTTCCTCAAGGGTGCCGAATCCGCCAGGAAGGATGACGTAAACGTCGCCTAAGGCCGCCATTCTTTCTTTTCTGATGCCCATGTTTGGGACGAATTCGATGACGTCGTTGTTCTTGTCGACGAGGTCTTTGAAGATCTCTGGGACGATGCCGATGATTCTGACTCCGGCTTCATTAGCCGCTTTGGCTAAAACGGCCATGGTTCCGCTTCCGGAACCGCCAAAGACCAAGGTGTGGCCTTTCTTTCCGATTATTTTGGCAACATCGACAACCTGGTCGATGTAGGATTGGTTTGCTGGTGTCTGAGCACCTAAGAATACTGCTACGTTCATATAACTCCTTTAGATCTTCGAATAGAGGGATGCCATTCGGTACGTGATGTATTTTACGCGGTTTACGCTAGGCGCGAACATACCTCTTGAGATAATTACGATATTTTTATAAGGCCTTTGCTTTTCGTAGAGGCTATGGGCGAAGGCTTCAATCCTCTTGCCGTCGAAGGCCTGCCTTGATGGGTTGATGAGGACATAGAAGTTCCCTGAAAGGGTTTCGACGATGATGGTTCCGTCGTAACTGAGGGTTCTTGGGTCGCTGAAATATGGGGCGATGTTCATGACCTCTTCCTTGAATTTGCCCCTGGTTGCTTCTTTGGTTAAGAACTCCATTGAGATGTCGACGATTCGCTTTGGGAGGAAATCTTTTTCGAATTCCTTCTTGATGACGGCTTCGTATGTGCGGTCGATTTCCTCAGGGAGGATATCAGACATCGTGTTCTCATAGACGTGAGAGTAGAAGAAGTCATAAACAGGATCGACGAACTCATAGAAGAACTTCTTTTTGTCATGCTCGTAGTGGAGAGGGGCCTTCTTGACGATAATTCCCATTTCGATGAGTTTGTTGAGGATGTAATCGAAATCGCCAGTAGGGGATTTGAGCTTAAAAGAGTCTTTGAGCTCGCCATAATGGGCAAATCGATGTTTGGCTAAAATGTTCAAAAGCGTGTCGGCTTCGTACTTTTTGGCAAAAGAGCCATTTAAATCCCCCTCGATTTTCATTCTTAGAGGTGAATCTACGTACAAAAGTAGGTCTTTTAAGTTCTTTGCAAAGCCCTTCTGAGGCTGAAGCATGGCGTTATAGAGCGGAAGTCCACCAAAGACGGCATAGTAGGAAAGCTTGTCATCAAGCAAAGCGGTGGGGTAGAAGGATGAGGCCGCCAAATAATTGAATGGGCGGATCTCGATGGACTCGTTAAAGAACTCATTAAAGAAATCGTTATCTTCGAGATACCCATATGAAGAGGTAACGCCGATGAGCTTAATGTTCCCGTATTTGGAGAAGCGGTCTTTGAAGCTCTTGAAGAATGGTTTTATCTCAAGCCCGACAGACAATAGTTTGCCAATGTCGTCGATGACCAAAATGACTTTTTGATTGACGGAATTTTCGAAGATGAATTTGATGAGCTGGGAGATGTCGTTT
>CADBDO010000004.1 GCA_902793515.1 uncultured Erysipelotrichaceae bacterium
GACGTCGTCATCGATAAGTACAGCACCGTTGCCGCTCGCCACAAAATCCAAGGCGACAAGGACGATGTCATCTATATCAAGCAAGGAGCGAAAGTATGAAGATCGCGATGCTTGCTAGCGAGAGCAACCCCTTATGTAAATCGGGCGGCCTCGCCGATGTCGTTTTCGCTCTTAGCAAAGAGCTCGTCAAGGAAGGCAACGAAGTCATCGTCGTCATTCCTTACTATGGCGCCATCAAAAGAAAGAATCTCAAAGCCACCAAGAAGGTCTCTTACGTAGTAAAGATGTCCTGGAGACAACAGGAAACGACCCTCTACGAGACCAAGATCGATGGGGTCACTTTCTACCTTGTCGAGAACGACCCATATTTCTATCGTGACCATCTTTATGGCTATGACGATGACGGCGAAAGATTCGCCTATTTCGCCTTAGCCGCCAAAGAGGCCCTCAAAGAGCTCAAATTCAAAGCCGACATCGTTCATGTCCACGACTGGCAAAGCGCCATGGTCCCTTGCCTCCTCAAAGAGGAGAAGCCAGCCGACCCATTCTTCAAGAACATGAAGAGTGTCCTCACCATCCATAACCCAGCCTTCAAAGGCTTCCTCGATCGTTTCTTCCTTAACGATTTCTTTAATCTTAGCGACTCCCTCTATGACACCGGTCGCGTCCGCTTAGATGGCCTTGTGAGCACCCTCAAAGCCGGAATCGTCTATGCCGACAAGATCACAACCGTCTCGCCAACCCACCGAAATGAGCTTCTCACTTTCGAGCATGGACAGGGCTTAGATAGAGACCTTGAGCTTAGGCGTTATGACTTCACTGGCATCGCCAATGGCATCGATACCGAGGAGTGGGATCCTTCAAAAGACAAAGGAATTGCAAGGAATTTTGATGTCGAAACCGTCAAAGAAGGCAAAGAAGCCAACCAAAAAGATCTTCTTGATCACTTCCATATCGTGAAGAAGTACGGACCAGTCTATGGCATCGTCTCTCGCCTCTCCTCTTTGTAAGGGGGTATCTCTCGTCATCCTTGGCTCAGGCGAATACGAGCTTGAGCAGAAGTGCGAGCAGCTTCGTCGCGAATACCCAGACACCTGTGGCATCTATATCGGCTATAACGACGCCATCGCCCATAAGATCTATGCGGGATGCGATTACTTCCTCATGCCATCTCTCTTCGAGCCATGCGGAATCTCCCAGATGATCGCCAAGCGTTATGGCACCCTTCCGATCGTTCGCTTCACCGGTGGCTTAGCCGATACCGTTGTTGGTTACAACAAAGACAACCTGAAAGTGGCTGACGGAATCGGTTTCAATGATTATAATGATTCAGGCCTCGGCTATGCCGTGGGCTTATCTAGAGAGCTCTTCGCCGATAAGAAGGCTTTCTGGACTTGCGTGAAGAATGCGATGAAGTGTGACCATAGCTGGAAGAATTCCGCTAGCGAGTACCTCAAGATCTACCATTCTCTCGCTTCCTAGTGGGAGGACACCATATATGTCATACGACCATGGCTCAATCGAGAAGAAATGGGCCAAATACTGGGACGAGCACGAGACTTTCAAATGTGACGTCCATGATTTCTCAAAACCAAAATACTACGCCCTCGACATGTTCCCTTATCCATCTGGACAAGGACTTCACGTCGGACATCCAGAGGGTTATACCGCGACTGACATCCTTTGCAGAATGAAGAGGATGCAGGGCTTTAACGTCCTTCACCCAATGGGTTGGGACGCTTTCGGTCTTCCTGCTGAGCAATTCGCCATCAAGAACAACGAGCACCCAGAAGGCTTCACCCGCAAGAACATCGCCCACTTCAAAGAGCAGATCAAGACCTTAGGTCTTTCCTATGACTGGAGTAAGGAAATCGCCACCATCGATCCATCTTTCTACAAATGGACCCAGTGGATCTTCCTCCAGATGTACAAGCATGACCTCGCTTATGTCGACGACATCCCAGTCAACTATTGCCCAGAGCTTGGCACCGTCCTCGCTAACGAAGAGGTCATCGATGGCAAGTCTGAGCGCGGTGGCTTCCCAGTCATCCGCATGCCAATGCGCCAATGGATCCTCAAAATCACCGCTTATGCGGATAGGCTTGAGAAAGACCTCGAAGGCTTAGATTGGCCAAAGAGCACCCTTGAGATGCAACGCAACTGGATCGGCCGTTCAACCGGTGTCCAGATCCGTTTCAATATCGAAGGCAAAGATACCCATTTCGATGTCTTCACAACCCGTGTCGACACCCTTTTTGGCTGTACCTATTGCTGCCTCGCCCCAGAGCATCCTCTCGTTAAGGAACTCGTGAGCGCCGAGCAGAAAGAAGCAGTGGAGAAGTATGTGAGTGACGCCGCCAAGAAGAGCGACCTCATGAGAACCTCTCTTGAGAAAGAGAAGACCGGCGTGTATCTAGGCGCTACCGCCATCAACCCAATAAATGGCAAATCCATCCCGATCTATGTTGCCGACTACGTCCTTGGTTCCTACGGAACAGGCGCTGTCATGGCCGTCCCTGCCCATGATACGAGAGACTACGCTTTCGCGAAGAAACATGACCTCCCAATCATCCAGGTTCTTGAAGGAGATATCTCTAACGAGGCCATGGTCGACGATGCCCCGCATATGAATAGCGAATTCGCTAACGGCATGAATATCGCCGAAGCGAAAGCCGCCATCACCAAGAAGCTCGTTGAGCTTGGCGCTGGCAAAGAAGTCGTCAATTACAAACTCCGTGACTGGATCTTCTCGAGACAACGTTACTGGGGTGAACCAATCCCAATGATGCAGGATAAGGATGGCAAAGAATACCCAATCCCAGAGGATCAGCTTCCTCTCGTCCTTCCTGAGCTTGATGACTATCAGCCAACCAGAGACGGCAAGCCACCTCTTTCGAAAGCCCCAGATGCTTGGCTCAAGCCAACAATCGACGGCAAAGAATACCTCCGTGAGACCAACACCATGCCACAGTGGGCTGGTTCATCCTGGTACTACATCCGCTATATCGACCCACAGAACGATAAGGCAATGGCCGACCCAGAGCTTATTGAGCACTGGCTCCCAGTCGACATTTATGTCGGTGGCCAAGAGCACGCCGTTCTCCATCTTCTCTATGCCCGTTTCTGGCATAAGTTCCTCTATGACATCGGCATCGTCAAATGCAAAGAGCCATTCCAGAAGCTCTATCACCAGGGCATGATCCTTGGCGCCAACGGCGAGAAGATGTCTAAGTCCCGCGGCAACGTCGTCAATCCTGACGATATCGTTAACAGCAATGGTGCGGATTCCCTCCGTCTCTTCGAGATGTTCGCCGGCCCTCTTAACGAAATGAAACCATGGTCCACCGAATCCCTTAATGGCGCGACCCGCTTCATCGAAAGAGCCTTCCGCCTTGTGAGCGAAGAGCCATACACCAAGATGATCTCAGACGAGAATTCCCACGAGCTTGATTACTCCTATAACTTCCTCGTGAAGAAGGTCAGCACCGACTTCGAGAACCTTGATTTCAATACCGCTATCAGCCAGATGATGGTCTTCGTCAATGACTGCTATAAAGCGAAAAGCCTCTACAAATCCTACTTAGAAGGCTTCGTCAAGCTCTTCTCTTGCGTCTGCCCATTCGCCGGCGAAGAGATGTGGTCTCTCCTTGGCCACAAAGACTCCATCGCCTATGAGAAGTGGCCAACTTATGATGAGAAAGCCATCACCCTCACGACCGTCAAACTCGCCGTTTCCGTCAATGGCAAGATGCGTGACGTCATTGAGGTCTCCAAAGAAGCCACTCAGGATGAGGTCATGGCCAAAGCCAATGAGTCGGCGAAGGTTCAATCCTTCTTAGCCGGACACGAGATCAAAAAGATCATCTACGTCCCAGGAAGAATCCTCAACATTGTCGTTGCCTAAACTTTTGACTAAATAACGCACCCAATTCTCATACACGGGTGCGTTTTTTGTTGTAGAATAACCTTGCCCGCTACCAAAAAGGTTTGGAGCGGAGCGGAGACAGACCAAATGTTACTTGCAATTGACGTCGGGAATACCCTGACAGACTTCGGCCTTTTCGCCGATGACAAACTGCTTAGTTCCTATGTGATGGATAGTGACACCAAACGCAGCGAGGACGAGACCCGTTCCCGCCTTCTTTTGATGTTCTCTTCCCTTAACATCGAATTAAGCGAAATCGATGAAGTAATCATTTCATCGGTTGTCCCTTCAATCGGGACGATTCTCACTAACCTCAGCCAAAAGCTTTTCGGCGTGAAGGCTAAGGTTATTGGCCCTGGACTTAAGAACGGGCTCCAAATGCGCGTCGACAACCCATCTGAGGTCGGCGCCGATCTCATCGCGGATGCGGTGGGAGGAAAAGAGAGATATGGCAACTCGCTATTCATTGCCGACTTAGGCACCGCGAGCAAATATCTCTACATCGATGAAGATGGCGCTTATTCGGGTTTAGCTATTGCCCCAGGCATGAGGCTTTCGCTAGACGCCCTCGTTAACGGCACCGCGGCTTTGCCAGAGATTTCGCTCTCGAAAAAAGCAAAAATCTACGGCAAAAACACTGTGGATTGTATGGCGAGCGGAATCATTAACGGCACCATATACCAGGTCCGCGGTTTCGCTGAAGCATATGAAAAAGCAGTGGGCCATAAGCTCACCAAAATCCTCACGGGCGGCAATGCCGAATACGTGAAAGATGAACTCCCGGAATTCATCTATGACAAAGACCTTCTCATGGAAGGACTTTTAGCAATCAATCTTAAGAACAGGAAATAACGACAATGAAAAAAATCACAGTTAAAGATATCGCAGTCGATGCGATTTTCATCGCGATCATCGCGGCCATGACCTTCGTCCCATATGTTGGAATGATCACCCTCCCATTCATCAGCTTCACCCTTCTCCATCTTCCAGTCCTCCTAGGCGCTTACTTATTCGGTTGGAGAAAAGGCCTTTTGTTCGGCGTCGCCATGGGCGTTTGCTCCCTCATCAAAGCGACCACGATGCCAGCCGGAACCTTTGACGCTTTATTCGTCTGGCCATGGATCAGCGTCCTCCCAAGAGCCTTATTTGGCTTTTTGAGCGGTTTGTTCTTTGACATGCTGCACAAAAATTCTAAACTATACGGGAACCCACTTATTGTGGGTTTGCTCTCCTTCGCCTTTACCGTTATGCATACGGTGTTTGTGTTTGGATCGCTATTTATCTTCTTCCCTAACGAAACCTATGGGCTCTTATCGAGTGAAAGCCCATTCGCGGGAGGAATCACTGTGTTTGTTGCGATCATTATCTTGTTTGGCATGTTAGGAGAGGCAACCTTGGCTGGTATCGTCACCCCAGCCCTTGGTAAAGGAACGATGTTCGTCGCAAAGAGATTCAGAAGCGACGATAGAGAGGAAGAGAAAGAGTGAACTTCGACAAATTAGCAAAATCCTATGAACAAGGGGCCGTCAAAGCCCTTCAAGACTTCATCCGCATCAACAGCGTCTACGATGAGATGACCGTTGGTGAAGGTGCGCCTTATGGCTTAGGCGTTAAAAAAGCCTTAGAGTATTTCGCCAAACTCGGCTCCAACTTCGGTTGGAAGAGCAAAGTCATCAATGGCTATTGCACCGAGATCACCGTTGGCACCGAAGGACCGCTCGTTGGCATCTATGGCCATAGCGACGTTGTCCCAGTGAGTGGCAAATGGACCCACAAGCCTTTTGGCGCCGAGATCAAAGACGGCGTCATCTATGGTAGAGGAGCTTGTGACGACAAGGGACCGCTTCTTGCTTCCCTATGGGCCGTTAAGCTTCTTCAGGACGAAGGCCTCCTCAAAGGCTTCCGCGTCAAGATCGTCAGCGGTGGCGATGAGGAACGTGGCTCATCCTGCTTGAACTATTACTTCAACGAATACAAGGGAGAGGCTCCAAAATTTGGCTTCACACCAGACGCCAATTGGCCTCTTATCTACGCTGAGAAGGGCATCACCCGTTACGATGCTTCCTTTGAAGGCGAATTAGGACCGGTCATCGCCATGAATGGCGGTGTCGTCGTCAATGCCGTCTGCGATTACGTGCTCGTCACCTTGAAACCAGACGCCAAGTTCGTCAAATACCTCAAAGACAAGGCCATCAAGTGCGAAATCACTGACAATTCCGCCCTCTTAATGGTCAGATTCTCTGGCAAGACCGCCCACGCTTCCACCCCAGAACTCGGTGAGAACGCCATGGTCACTTGCTTCGAGACCCTTGGTGATTTCTATAAGCTTGAAGTCCTTTCTAAGGCCGCCAAAGCCATGAAGGACTGCCATGGCAAATCCTTCGGTGGATATAACTGCTCTAAAGAGCTTGGAGAAGCCACCTATAGCTATGGCATCGTCAACTATGATGGCAAGAAGCTTTCCTTCACCATCGACTTCCGTTATGGCGAAGAAGCCAAACCAGAAGAACTTATTGCCAAGTTCCAAGAGGCTACTGGACTTGAGCTCACCAAGAAAGGTGAGAGCAAACTCCTTATCTTTGATAAGAAGTCACCTCTTGTCAGCACCCTTATGAAAGCCTACAAGAAAGGCGCCCACAAACTCTTCGCAAAACCTCTTGCGATCGGTGGAGGCACCTATGCCAAAGAAGCGCCTAACACCGTTGCTTTCGGCGCTGAGTGGCCAAACCACCCAGGCAACATGCATTCCCCAGACGAATACATCTACATCGAAGACTTCATCAAGGACATCGCCATCTACGCCAGGGCGATTCTCGCATTAGGAACGCTTAAGTGAGATCACGTTTTAAGAAATGGGCTCTTCCTTTTATCGAAGAGCATGAAGAAATAACCTTGTCCCTTCCTTTCGAGGATAAGACTTTCTTTGAGAATGTCCCTCTCTATCTTGAGATTGGCTCAGGCAAAGGCGATTTCATCGTCTCTCTCGCAGAGAGAAACCCATCCAATCATTATCTTGCTGTTGAGCGTGACGTCTCTTCCTTAGGCACTCTCGCGAAGAAGATCGTCGAGAAAGAGCTCAAGAACGTCAAGATCGTCTATCAGGACTTCGACAAGGTCTATGAGTTCCTTCCAAAAGAAGCCTTCAAGGTCATCTACCTCAACTTCTCTGACCCATGGCCAAAGAAGAGGCATTCAAAAAGAAGGCTCACCGCCAAACCTCGTTTGGAGACTTATCTCACCCTTCTTGAAAAGGGAGGGGAGCTCCGTCAGAAGACCGACAACGTTGGCCTCTATGAGTTCACCAAAGAAGAAGTGGAAGGAACCGCCTTCGTTAACCTCGTAGACGAAAAAGATTATCGTTTTGACGAGGAAAATGACGCCATGAGCGAATACGAGAGGAACTTCAGAAGCGAAGGAAAACCGATCTATCGCTTAATATATAAGAAGTAAGGAGAAGCGTTATGTATAGACTTTTCTACAACCACCCAGCCCTCAAGGATGTCCTCATCATCGCCATCGATCCTGAGGCCAGAGTCCTTAAGAGTGAGACCCATAACAACGTCGTTGCCTTATATGGCGAGAACGACAAACTCGTCGGCTACAACATCTTCCATATCGATGATGTGATGAAGATCAAGGCCAACGGGGTCATCTTCGTTCCGGACGCCAAACTCCTTGAGGTCATCAATTCCCTCTTAGAAAGAGAAGGACTTGCCCCTCTTCCAGAGATCAAGGATTCCGGATATAGAGTCGCGAAGGTCCTTTCAACCGAAGAACACCCTCTTGATGAGAAAGCCTTAATCCTTAAACTAGAGTGCGGCGAGAAGACCTATGAGACCGTCTCAAGCCTTAAGGGCATCGAAGAAGGCTCAATGGTAGTAGTGGCACTTGACGGAACCATCCTCTTTGATGGCAGCGTCTATCACGCCGCGGTCATCAAGAACATCAATAACGACGTCAAAGTCCTTAGCCCAGTTGAGCTTAGGCTCGAAGGCTCTGAGAAAGATGCTTTCCTTCTTGATGACGACCCATCATTCAAAGACGGAGAGGATTTCTTCATCCGTTAATACTTCAAAACATAGATTAGGCGGGGAATAACCCCGCTTTTTTCTTATGTAAATAGATGAAATTCACTTGAAAATAATCTACGTAACGCGAGTGAAAATATGAAAAACAAGCCAAACAATAAATATTCGAGAATCATTTACCGAATTTTGTTTGCATAGCAATAGTCGAATATTTCACCCTTTTGAAAATGATTTGACGTGCTTATGAAAATATTTTCATTGTGTTAATCATTTTTTCTTTTTAGAATGGTCTTATCTTGGAGGAAAAAGCATGAATACCAAGGATCGTGTAACCATCTATCAAGTCGCTCAAGCCGCCGGAGTTTCTTTAGCTACCGTCTCCCGTGTTATCAATAAGCAAGGCAACGTCACTGAGGCCACCCGTCTCAACGTCGAAGAGACCATCAAACGCCTCGGATACAAGCCAAGCGGACTCGCCCAGGCCCTTGCCACCAATAAATCGACCAATATCGGCGTCATCATCCCTAACGCCAACTACGTCTATATCTCCAATCTTCTCGCTGGCATCTCCGATGTCGCTAAGACAAAGGGCTTCGTCCTTTCTCTTTTCACCACATCCCATTCCCGCGAGGAAGCTCTCTCGATGATTGAGAAAGTCATCACCTCCCACGTTGACGGCGCGATCATCTTTGATGATGAGCTTGATGCCGAAGACGTCATGAAGATCAATTCCTACAGCGTTCCAACCATCGTCATCAATAAGAAGATCATCGGTGACAAAGTCGGTTCCATCCTTTTCTCATACGAAGATGTCCTCTCCAAGTTCATCGAGTCCTACTATAAGAAGGGCGGAGACAAGCAGATGACCTTCGTCCATGTCCATGATGGTGGCCGTCTCCTTTCCCGTAATGAGAAAGCCTTCATCGAGACCCATGAGAGAATCGGCCAGAAGTACAACGTCATCAACTGCGACGATTCCTACACCCGCACATACCACGATTTCTATGAATACTTCCAAAACAACAAGAAAGGCTACTTCATCGCTTATCGTGACTCCATCGCGGCCGCTATCGAGAATGCCGCTACCGACGTTGGCTTAAAGGTCCCAGAGGATGTCGAGATCCTCTCCCTTGTCGGCACCAAGTACGCCAACATCCTCCGTCCATCGATCACCGCTCTCCATATCAACATGCAAGAAGTGGGGCAGCGTTCCATGTACATGCTCATCGACCTCATCAACAACGACCTCGTCGATAAGAGCTACCGCTTCGAACCTCTCGTCACTGAGCGTTCTAGCACCATCAAGAGATAATAAAAGGCAAACAAAAAACTCGCTCCAAGTCGGGCGAGTTTTTTCTTTTCGTTAGGCTATGAATTTGATTTTGTTGAACTTCATGACGTATTCGATGAATTCATCTCCAGGGATTGGCTTAGAGAAGAAGTAGCCCTGGATCATCTGAGCGCCGAAGGAGAGGATGAGGTTCTTTTGTGCCTCGGTCTCGACGCCTTCCTGGATGGTACGGAAGCTAAGTCCGTTCATCGTCTTATAGATGCTTGAGAGGACTGATTTTCCGATTGGGCCTTGCTCAGCGGAAAGGAGGAGTGAGCGGTCGATTTTGATGGTCCTGTACCTGCTCTTGATGAGGCGGGTGAAGTTCGAATAACCGGTTCCGTAGTCATCAAGGGAAAGAGGGAAGCCAACCTTCACGAGGTTCTGGATTCGGTCGAGTAGCTCGTTATCGTTTGAGGCGTCGGCAGTCTCGGTGATCTCAATGTTAAGGAATGACGGTGGAAGGCCATATCTATGGGCGATCTCAAGGAATCTTCCTGGCAAGTCTTTCTCTGGAAGCTGATAGACGGAGAGGTTGATCTCAAGCCACTCGATTCCGAGGTTCTTGATCTCGTTATTCTTCGCAAATCGGCAGGTTTCTTCGAAAACCCAGTGTCCGAGCTCGATGATGGTTCCGTTTTCTTCGGCGACAGGGATGAACTCATCTGGGCCAATGAAGCCAAGCTCTGGGTCAATGAGTCTAAGAAGGGCTTCAGCAGAGACGATCTTGTTGCGGGAGGCATCCCAGATTGGCTGGTAATAGACTTTGAAGTTGTGGTCTCTAAGGCCGCGGGCAATCGCGCCTTCGATTTTGCTTCTGCGCTTGATGAACCTAAGGGAAAGGCTGTCACGGATGATGACTTTCTTTTCAAAGCTTCCGTTCTTTCCGGCGAAGAGGTAGTGGAGCTGGCTTGCGTCTTCGATGTCGTTAGGGACTTTTGCCACCGTGATGGTCCATCTTGGTGAGGCTTCGATCGCGCCATAACCGAAAGGCTCTGCCAATCTGTTTTCAAGCATCTGGACGATCATGTCGACGTCGTTTTGCCTCTCGTCATAAACCATGATGCCGTAGGCACCGTTAGAAAGATGGTAGACATATTGAGACTTGACGATGGTTGTTAAGTATCTGGCGACCAATAGCTCGATTCCGTTGTAGTTGGTTTGGCCAAGCATCTCAAGATACTGGAAATAGTCAGGGGACTGTATGGTGATGATCGTGTATTTGCGTTTAGCGGCCATCGCGGTCGCGTTGTCGTTATAGAAAGCCATCTCGTTATAGAGGCCCGTGTTGTTATTGATGATGCCGGTGTCGCTTTCGAGGAGGACGAGAAGCCCAAGGATTGAGACGGATTCAAAGAAAGCCTCGAATTTGATGTCCTTCCAGAAGAACTGGATGACGACGCCAGCGAGGGTGGCGACATAGAAGCTTATAAGCGAAGCGATCTTTCTGGCGTTGAGGGCCCTGATGTTTCTGATGAAGGCGAAAAGGCTAAGGAGAACATAGAGGGCGGCGACGATGTAGAAGATGAACATGTAATCGCCTCTTTGATAGAGGTAATTGCCTGCTTCTCCGACGGTGACCGTATATAAAGGTCTTGCGTCGCGCGGGAAGAAGATATTGGCGATATTGGCCAACTCAACGATCATGCATGGGATCCAGTAGATTAACCAAAGCCTCTTCCTGCGTCCGACGAGGGTGCCGTTAAGGGACAAGACATATAAACCGAAGGATGGGGCCAAGAAGGAGTGGAAGACAAAGAAGAGGACTTCTGAGCCCATGAAGAGCCATAAAAGCCCATCGCCATCTTTTCCGAATACCAAAAACAGCTCTTCCGCGATGCCAGTCAAAGGACAGACAAGGCAGCTGAGACAGATGATCAGGTACGTCGCATGCTGAATACGACTTAAGTTCCTCTTTAAAGAGGCAGCGAAACAAAAGAGGGCAATAGCGAAGGCGCCGAAAGCAAGTCCGGCATTGATATTTAACTGCGTGAACATTAACTAAAAAGTAAAACCTCTAAAGCCATTTGTCAAATAAGACGCTCACGCGTAAAGGATTTGGCTATGAAGAAAAAAGAGGCCAAAAAACGCAAATATTTCCAGCAAAACCCATCTCTTTTTGCAAAAACGCCAAGAAAATCTTTTATCGGTCAAACGATATTTCTACAAATAGTTTTTTATTCGAGTAGAATAAAAGGGCGAGGAAATAACTAATGCAAAACATTGTTGACGATCTCAATTACCGCGGACTCATTGAACAATACTCTAACGAAGAAAACGTCCGCAAACTCTTTTCAACCAAACAGACCATCTATTGTGGCTTCGACCCAAGCGCCGCTTCCATGCACGTTGGCAACTATGTCATGATCTCGATTCTCAAGAGACTCCAGAATGCCGGACACAAGATCATCGCCCTTGTCGGCGGTGCGACTGGCATGATCGGTGACCCAAGTGGCAAGTCCAAAGAAAGGAACCTCCAGTCCATGGAAGTCCTTAAGGCCAACACCGAATCGATCAAGAACCAACTCGAAAGATTCATCGACCTCTCTGACCCAGAGAAAGGCATGATCGTTAATAACTACGATTGGCTTGGCAAGATGAGCATGCTCGACTTCCTCCGTGAATACGGAAAGTTCTTCTCGGTCAATTACATGCTCTCAAAGGAAATCGTCTCTTCACGTCTTGAAGCGGGCATCTCCTTCACCGAGTTCTCCTATCAGATTCTCCAGTCTGTCGACTTCTATCACCTCCGTAAGACCGAAGGCGCGACCATCCAGATCGGTGGCAACGACCAGTGGGGGAACCTCACCTCTGGCTTAGAGCTCATCAGAAAGCTCGATGGCGATGAGGCTGAAGCGGAAGTCATGACCGCTCACTTAATCACCCGTGCCGATGGCAAGAAGTTTGGCAAATCCGAGCAAGGCGCTCTCTTCCTTGACCGTAACCTCACTTCCCCATACCAGCTCTATCAATACTTCATCAACACCACCGATGAGGATGCCGTCAAATACCTTAAGGTATTTACCTTCCTCTCCCATGACGAAATCGAAGACGTCATCCGTGAGCATCTTGCCAATCTTGGCATGAGAGTCGCTCAGAAGAAGCTTGCCTACGAAGTCGTCAAAGACATCCACGGCAAAGACGCCGCCGATGAAGCGGTCAATATGTCGAGCGTCCTCTTCACCGGAGCCGTCCAGAACCTTACCGCCAGCCAGATCGAAGAGATCCTTGGTTCCCTTAAGACCAAACTCCCAGCGGAGATCAATCTCGTCGACCTTCTCGTTCTCCTTGGCGCCGCCAAGTCCAAGACCGAGGCCCGTACCTTCATCAGCCAGAACAGCGTCTCCATCAACGGCGAGAAAGTCACCGACGCGATGAAGAACTACACAATCGCCGATGCCATGGCAGGAAAATACTTGATTGTAAGGCGCGGAAAGAAGAATTACTATTTAGGCGAATTCTAATGAATTAGCAAAGGAGGCATAACCATGAAAAAAGGTATAAAACTCCCATATCTCATCTCAGCAAGCATGTTGCTTGTTTTGGCTTCGTGCGACGGAGGCAATCAGCCTTCTCTCACTAGCGAATCTAGCGTAGAACTCGGAACAAGCGAACCTGAGACCTCCGCGATCTGCTCCGACGCTTCTGTCCAAGGATCGACTCTTATTGAGTCAAGCGCTACAGCGGAAAGCAGCGGCAGAGGAACATATAACACCAGTGTCCTCGGGAACGCTTTCGATGAATCAATGAAGAAAAATGGCATGAGAATGGTCACAAGCCAGCCAAAGCTCCAGTTAGGCCTTTCGTCCTACACCGTCCTTGGAACCGAGCCAAATTTCAATCTTGTCAAAGGCTCGACCAACAACGTCCTTCTCCAAGCCGATAGCCAGACCTTAGAGATGACAAAGACTTCTCTTCTCGGTCTCACTGGCATGCGTTATAGCTGCAACAACCTTTCTCTTGTTGCCGGCGCCCTTTCGTTGGCGGGTTCTGCTCTTCCAGTGACCAACTTCATCAACCAAGATGCAAATCTCTATTACAAAAACAACACCTTTTATTGGGACTTCCTTGATGAAAACGGTCAGGAATGCACTGGCATTTCCGGCTTAGCCGATCTTGCCTTCAACGCCATGATGTCCGCCTCAGGCGAAACAAGCGATATCGAATTCCAGCACAAAGGAAAATACGAGCTTGATACCGAAACCGCATCTCTTCTCTCCGCCCTCACAAGCAGCATGGTTACCAGCATGCTTTGGAGCAGTGGAATCGACCCAATGATCCAATCCCTTTGGAAGGGCGGTGCTGAAATCACCACAACTCAATCAAGACAACTTAATGAGACTGTCTACGACATGTCCATCAAGACAAATGACCCAAGCGTTCTCATAGGAGGCGCTTCCGATCTTGGCTCTTCTAGCATCGGTTCCCTCGTTGGTGGAATGACCGATAGCCTTCCAGTCGATGTTGGATCGGCTACCGACAACCTTGATGCGGATTATTTCTCCAGCTTTGAGTTCGAACTTCATTTCGGATATACCGTCAATTCCCTCAAGTCGATGAGCATGTCCCTTAATGCGACTACCGATAGCAGCAAAGTCGAAGCCGGTATCCTTGGTGAAGAAGGCCTTAAAGCAGGCGATACCAAGATGGGACTTGAGACCATCCAAATGAGCCAAAGCACCGTCTTCAGCTTCGACAACAATATCACCATCGCTTACCCATCCTTTGATACTTATGTCCTTCAGGAACTTCCTGTGACAGAAGAAGAGGAACCGGTGGTAGTTCCTACTTCTGAACCTCTTTCATCCGAACCTGTTTCTGAGTCTTCGGATAGCCAAGGCGAGTAATCAAACCCAACAAATAAAGCCCCTGCAAAAACGTGGGGCTTTTTTATTAATATCTCCTACAAATCCGCAATATTTAGTAGGGGAAGGCAAGAAAAAAGCGACCCATCGAAGGATCGCTTTTGCTACTTTTCGTAACAGATTATAGAAGTCTGTTGTAGTATTCGATGATCATCGCTTCGTTGATGTCTTTTGGAAGCTCGTTGCGTTCTGGAAGACGGGCGAAGGTACCAGCGAATTTCTCAGCGTCAACAGTGACGTAGGCTGGGACGGTTGGCTTGCCCTCGAAGGACTCTTTGACAACCTTGAGTGGTGAATCCTCTTTGAGGGTGATGACATCACCGACGTTGCAGAGGTAGGAAGCAATGTCGACTTTCTTGCCATTGACCTTGATGTGGCCGTGGTTGACAAGCTGACGGGCACCGGCACGGGTGCGGGAGAAGCCCATACGGTAGACTAAGTTGTCGAGTCTGCTCTCAAGGATACGGAAGAAGGCTAAACCGGTAACGGTCTTTTCTTTCTTAGCGATGAGGAAGAGGCGGCGGAACTGTCTCTCGTTGATGTTGTAGAGCTCTCTGAGTTTCTGCTTCTCAGCTAACTGAGCGCCGTACTCGGATGGCTTTCTCTTTCTGTCTTGGCCGTGCTGACCTGGGCCATAGGCTCTCTTTTTGAGTTCGTCACCGGTCTCTAAAAGAGAAAAATTGAGATGACGGGACTGTTTCCATTTGGAACCGACGTATTTGGACATATTTCATGTCTCCTTTCTTTGCGGGAACAAGATTGGAGGGTTATTTCCGCTTCCCGGGTGTCATTCACTTTCAGTGACGGTAGCACGTCCTTACTTTACAATTAACGAATGACGTCAGGCGGAAGCATAACAACCTGCTAGCTCACGCGAGGATTACTATAGTAATAGAAAAGGCGCTTGTCAACATTTAGGCCTAAAAATTCCCCAAATACGTGTATCGTATATGCGCGAGAAGCGTGCTACACTTATGGGCGTAGGTACAATTCGTATGATTACTTTTGATGCACTCCCGACCGATGCGATCGTCACTATTATCATCGTCAGCGTCCTTGTTTTGGCAGGACTTGGCGTTTTGCTTTACTTCTCCGTCTTCTCAAAATTAGCCCTTAAGCGCCAGGCGAGAGACCTTTGCAGCCGCTTCGAGAGAGAGCACGCTCTTCTCTTTGGCGACGTCATCGCTTACGTAAGAAGGCTTGAGACCATCTCCAGCATGAACCTCGTCTATGTCGATGAATACGCGGCCTGGTCGAGCGCTTTCAAAAACGTCCGTGACTCAATGGACGCCCTTGCCCAAGCCACCTCCAACTCCGTCAAAGATCTTTTGACCGATAGAAGATTCAAAGAGCTTAAGAACTATCTCCCATCCGCCAAAAAGACGATAGGGGACTACGAAGACAAAGTCGAATCCCTCTACAAAGGACTCAAAGACAAGTTCGCCGTTGAGGAACAGGTCTCTTCGCTTTCGCTCCGCTGCAAAGAATCCTTCCGTCAGGTTAAGCAGGAATTCTATCTCAAGTCCTCTGACCTCTCGATCCTCACCTCTTCCTTCGATCTCCTTTTCAAGAAGGTCAACGACCTCCTTGATGAGGCTGACGCCAACATCGAGAACGCCAGATACGAAGAAGCGGAAGCCATCTACAAGAACAAGATCATCCCAGTCGTCAATAAGGTTCGCACCGTCATCAAGGCCCTCCCTGATATCTGCGTCCAGATCACTAGCATCCTCCCAGACAAGATCAATTCCCTTTCCGAACGCTACGAGCAGATGGTCAAAGACGGTTATCCTCTTAACCACATCATGCTCAAGAAGACCATCCCGGATATGAACGATGAGCTTAGCGCCATCATCGCCCAGGTCAAGACCCTTAACGTCCAGGGCGTGCAAGAGAAATTCGACGACATCAGAAACAGAATCGACAAATATCAACAGCAATTCGACGATGAAATTGCCGCTAGAACCACTTTCGAGGCCGACAATTTCACAGCCTCAAGCAAAGAGACCGAGACCCAGAACAACTATCTCAACTTGGTCCACGCCCTCCCAAAAATCAAAGGCATCTATCTCCTCGATGAAGAGGATCAGGCTAAGCTTGCCGAGATCGACCGCTGTATCAATGCCGCAGCCACCTCAAAGCGTAACCTCGACACCTTCATCCATAGCGGAACCAAGCAGCCTTTCACCATCCTTCTTTCCCGCATGAACGCCCTCAAGGAGCAATCCAAGGAAGCGGCTGACAAAATCAACGAATTCCAGGCCTATCTCCGTTCCCTCAAGGTCGACTGCGAGAAAGCCGCCAAGTCCCTCCAGACCTATAACGAGTCCGTAAGAGACGCGGAGGCCAAGGTGAGAGAGATGAATCTCCCTTCGATGACCTCTAAGTACACGCCTCTCTTTGAGGAAGTCTCTAACCTCATCGGTGAGCTCTACACCACCCTCAAGACCACACCAATCGACGTTAAGAAAGTGAACGCCGCTTATAGCGACCTCTCTTCCAAAGGCGATTATGTCTTTAACGCCCTTAAGAGCGATTCCATCGCCTTAGAAAGCGCTGAGCAAGCGGTGGTCCACGCTAACAGATTCCGTTCTAATGAACCAAGCAATGACGCTACCCTCTCACAAGCTGAGACCCTCTTCTTAGATGGCTACTTCAGCGAAGCTGAGAACATCGCCAAAACCGTCTCTGGCTCCAATAATCAGAGCTTCTTCCGCCGCACAAAATGATCTATTTCGATAACGCTGCCACAACAGCCCCGCTCGAAGAGGCTATATCTTTCTATCTCAAAGCGATCGCCGATTTTCCTGGCAACCCTTCTTCCACACATGGCTTAGGCCGTCAGGCAGATAGACAGTTAGAGAAAGCAAGGAGAGAGATCCTTGAGACTTTTGGTTTATCCAAAACCCATTCCCTCATCTTCAATAGCGGTGCGACCGAAGGCAATAACCTCGCCATCAAAGGCATCGCCCATTTCTATAAGAACAGGGGAATGAAGCTCATCACCTCATCGGTTGAACATCCTTCCGTCACCGAGGCCTTCAAGGAACTTGAAAGGGAAGGCTTTGAAGTCACTTATCTCCCTGTTAACGAAGAAGGCAAAGTCGAGCCAGCAAGCTTAGAGAAGGCCCTTGATAAAGACACCATCCTCGTTTCAATCATGGGCGTGAACAATGAGACCGGTTCGATCAATGATTTAGCCGCTCTTGCTGACCTCACCCATAAGTTCCCGAAAGCCTTATTCCATAGCGACCTCACCCAAGCGATCGGCAAGGTCAAAGTCCCATATTCCAAACTCGACCTCTTCACCTATAGCTCCCACAAGATCGGCGGGCTTAGGAGCGATGGCGCGCTCGTCTATCTAAACAAGATCAAGTTCGCCCCTCTCAATGACGGCGGTGGACAGGAATTCGGTTTCAGAAGCGGCACCATCAATGTCCCTGCCGCCCTCACCCAAGCCTATGTCGTGAAAGAGGCTTTCAAGAACTACGAAAGCAACCTCAAGCACGTCGAGGAAATATCCAAATATCTCCGTCAAAATTTGAATATCCCCAGCGAAATCCGCTTCAATTCGCCTTTAGACGCTTCCCCATACGTCCTTAATTTCTCACTCATAAACAAGAAAGCCTCAGTCGTCTTAGAGGCTCTTAGCGAAAGAGAGATCTA
This sequence comes from uncultured Erysipelotrichaceae bacterium, assembly GCA_902793515.1. GTDB lineage: Bacteria > Bacillota_I > Bacilli_A > RFN20 > CAG-826 > UBA4951. Next base: position 17,815 of record CADBDO010000004.1, read on the forward strand.
TGTCTCTAGCGTCAGTGCTTGTAGCTCTAAAGGTGAGCCAATCTCCGGTGTCTTGACCGCGATGCATAGAAGCGAAGGAGACGCCCGCAATTCCCTTAGGCTCTCATTCTCGAAAAGAAACACGCTTGAAGAGGCCGAAGCCTTCGTCAAAGCGTTCAAAGAAGTATTAGAAGGAGTCATCAACAGATGAACTACGATTCCTTAATGATCCATTATGGCGAGCTCTCCACCAAAGGTGAGAATCGCAAGATGTTCGTCAAAGAACTGAATAAGAATATCCGCCACGCCTTGAAAGGCATGAACGCGGTCACGACTTTCGATCACGACCATACCTACGTGAGATTCGAAGGCAATCCAATGCCTTTAATCAACCGTCTTCAGAAGGTAAGCGGCATTCAGCGTATCTCTCTTGTTTATAAGAGTGATAGGGACCTTGAGAAGCTTAAGGAAGACGCTCTTTCCCTCATCAAGCTCGAAGAAGGGAAGACCTTCAAGGTCAACACCAAAAGAGGAGACAAAACATATCCTCTCCAGAGCTTAGAGCTCAGCCGTGTCCTTGGTGGCCAAATCTTAAAAAACACCGACCTCAAAGTCGATGTCCATAATCCTGATATCACCCTCAACGTCGATGTCAGAAAAGATGCCGTATATCTTTCTAGTCACACGTACATGGGTGCAGGAGGATATCCGCTTGGCATGAATGGCAAAGTCCTCATGATGCTTAGCGGTGGCATCGATTCCCCGGTCGCCGCCTACATGATGCTTCGAAGAGGCATCAAGATCGAATGCATCCATTTCGCCGCTCCGCCATACACTAGCGACGCCGTCCTCGACAAACTCAAGGACATCGTCAAGAAACTGAACGTCTACCAAGAAAGCGTCAAGCTCAACATCGTCCCGTTCACCAAGCTCCAGCTTGCCATCTATCAATATGTCGCTGAGCCATACTGCATCACCATCATGAGAAGGATGATGTACCGCATCGCCGAAAGGGTGGCCCGCCGCCATAACTGCGTCGGCATCGCCTCTGGTGAATCAATCGGCCAGGTTGCCTCGCAAACCCTCGACAGCATGGTCACGATCAATAATGTCACTAACTTCCCTGTCATCCGCCCTTTAGCGGTAACCGACAAGCTTGATATCATCAAACTCTCGCAAGAGATAGAGACCTATGACATCTCGATCCGCCCATACGAGGATTGCTGCACCATCTTCAAGCCAAAGAAGCCGAAGACCAAACCGAAAATCTCCGAATGCGAATATTACGAAAGCCTCTTTGATTGGAAGACCTTACTTGATGAATGCGTCGAGAACGTGAATTCCATCATGATCAAAGACGGTGAAGAAGTGGACTTCATAAGCAAATAATAAAAAACCGCTCAGTTCCCTGGGCGGTTATTTATTTTAGAAGAAGTTTAGCTTATTTCTCTAAGGCCTTCTTGGCGGTCTTGACGAGGTCGCCGAAGGCTTTTGGATCGCTGATGGCGAGTTCGCTGAGCATCTTACGGTTGAGGCCCTCACCAGTCTTGCTGATGATGCCAGCCTTGGTAAGGCCGTTCATGAACTTGCTGTAGCTGAGGTCATACTGACGGCAGCCAGCGTTGATACGCTTGATCCAGAGTTTGCGGAAATCGCCTTTGCGGTCTTTGCGGCTGACGAAGGCGTAGTTGTAACCACGAAGGACCTGTTCCTTAGCGGTCTTGAATAAAAGGTGCTTGGAGCCTCTGTAGCCGGAAGCAGCTTTTAAAATCTTCTTGCGACGAGCATGGGTCGCAACGCTGTTTTTAACTCTTGCCATGGTGATATCTCCTTATTACTTGATCACCATCATATCGGTGACTCTTCTCTCGTCTTGCTTGCTGAGGTAATTTGGCATAGCAAGGTGCTTTCTTTGCTTGCGGCTCTTGCGTGGGGCAAGGTGTCCCATGTTGGAGTGGTGCACTTTCACTTTACCGGAAGCGCTGAATCTGACACGTTTGGCCAGACCCTTCTTAGTTTTCATTTTCGGCATTTTTCTTCTCCTGTTTCTTTTTGGATGGCGCCAAGATCACTGTATAGCGTTTCTCTTCCCAAAATGGCGCTTTGTCGATGGAAGAGACGTCTTCGAGGAGGGCAAGGAACCTATTCATGACATCCTCACCAACTTCTTTGTGAGAGAGCTGGCGTCCGCGGAAGTAGACACAGCAATTTACTTTGTTGCCGTTCTCGATGAATTCGCGGGCTTTGCGCGCCTTGGTCTCAAGGTCGTGCTGTCCAATGACCGGGGTGAGCTGAACCTCTTTGATCTCAGTGACATGCTGATTCTTCTTTGAGGCTTTCTGCTGCTTTTGCTGCTCGAAACGGTATTTCCCATAGTTGAGGATCTTGCAAACCGGTGGCTTCGCATTCGGAGCGACGCAGAATAAGTCAAGGTCATAGCTCATCGCGAGTTTGTTCGCGTTTTGTGAGGACATCACGCCTAACTGTTCACCGTTTGGTCCGATGACAAGGACCTCTGGGTAACGGATGTGCTCATTGATGGGGTCGAATCGCTTTTCAGGGCGGCGACGATCGTTTGGATTGAAGTGTGGGATAAGTTTTTCCTCCTAAGGCAATAAAATAGCGTGGCAATTTCGCCACGCGCTTCGTTAGTGATCTTTCGATCTCTCCGTAGCCTTTGCCAATTCCCTTTGGGAGTCTGGCGAGTTCATGGCGAACTGCTTTCTACTTTATCGACAAGGGATATTATCCTCGCATACGCGGGAAAATCAATAGGGAAATAATTACTGCTTAAAATAATTGTCTTTTGGACAAAAAATAGGGAAAATAAATTTAAGGAACAGGGCTAATATAGAACACCATGGGCATTTATCCCTAAAATGTAATTTTTGGTGTTCTGGGCATATCATTTGAAAATTGCCTAAAAGTTTGCTTAAGTTAGTATTCATTACAAGGAGAAGAAGAAATGGCAAATCATTACGCAGTATATGACACCCCAATTGGCGATGTTACGATCGTCACCAACGGCAAGTATATCGTGAGCCTACTCTTCGGCGCTGTTGATCCTATCGGCGCCATCAACGAGGAGACCGTCGCCCTCTATGACGGAATCATCGCCCTCAACCAATTCTTCTTCGGTCAGCGCCTTTCCTTCGATAACCCTCTCTGGTTTGGAGGAACTGAGTTTGACAAGAAGGTCTATGAATATGTCATGACCATCCCTTACGCTGAGACAAGGACCTACCAAGAGGTCGCAGAGGCAATAGGGGAGCCTAATGCTGAGAAGCAAGTCGC
>CADBDO010000005.1 GCA_902793515.1 uncultured Erysipelotrichaceae bacterium
CAACCATGGAATCTGAGGAAATGGCCGCCTACATTCCAGGCCTTACCCTCAAAGGCCTCGATGATGTGAGAGGCAACATGTATCTCCCAGAAGAGGTTGATGGACTCCCAATCACTTGGACTTGCGATGAACCAGATATCATTCATTGCGAAGCTATCGGTGACATCGCTCCTGGTTCAGTCGAGAGACCAACAGTGGACACAACCGTTATGCTTACTGCCTCAATTACCAAAGATGGCAAAGTCGGCAGCTACACTCAGGAAGTCACGGTCAAAGGCTTAAGCTACGAGCTAACCGAAGACGATTACGTCGGTTACCTCCTTGTCACCTTCACCGGTGAAGGAAGCGCCAACGGCGAGCAAGTCTACATGTCCTTAGCGCAAGAGGATCAGGGATTCAACTTCCAGGCTTTAAACGGAAATCAGCCAGTCCTTTCCTCCATCGCTAGCGAAAAGGGCGTCAGAGACCCGTTCGTCTATCGTTCCCCAGAGGGCGACAGATTCTTCATCATCGCCACCGACCTCAAGGTCAACAACAGACCAGAAGGCGGATGGAGAAACACTCCAAAAGGCTACACCTACCCAACCGTTAACGGTAAACACACCCTCATCCTTTGGGAAACCGAAGACCTCACCGATTGGGGCGATCCAAAATACATCGAAGTCGCTCCAGAGAATGCCGGTATGGCCTGGGCCCCAGAGATGACTTGGCACGAAGAGACCGGACAGTACGTCATCTTCTGGTCAAGCTGCATCATCGATGACCTCAGCTTACCAGATGATCAGAAGACCAAAGTCAAAGGCGACGCCGTCTACTACACGACCACCCGTGACTTCGAGCACTTCGGCGAAACCAAACTCTTCATCGACAACCAGACGGATGGCGTTCCTGAGAACTCCAACCATCCAAATGGTAGAAACATCATCGACGCTACCTGCACCAAGATCGGCGACCATTACTACGCCATCACCAAAGACGGTGACAACCCAGATAAAGATGGTGGCATCCGTATCTTCAGAAGCGATGACATCCTTGACTACGAAGCCTGGGAGAAAGTCTTAGACCTTGATGAGCTTGGACTTCCAACCTCTGGCACTGGCGTCAGCAGCTTTGATAACACTACCCTCGAAGGACCAGCTCTCTTCCAGTTCAACAAGTGTGACTGGGACGATCCAAATACCCCAGAGTGGTGCATCATGGGCGACAGATACAACGCCGGCAGTGGTTACCTCCCATTCTCAACAACTGACATCGAAGATACCACTGGCGCTGCCTGGAGCATCTATCCTTCCTCCAAGTTCTCTTGGGGCAATGGTGGAAAGCGTCACGGCTCCGTCCTCAAACTCACCTCGGAAGAATCCGCCGCGATTGCCGCCAAATGGCTTGCCTAATTAGTTTGAGATAAGCAATTAGCCCAGTGGATCATGGTGTCCACTGGGTTTTTTGTTGCACTGAAAACGAATTAAATTTACATTCCCGAGGAAGTAGAAAATTTTACAAAAAATCTATAAATAATCTTTTATTTATATATAAGGAAAAGGGAAATTAGGTGTTTGACAACCCAATTTTCTGTTCCTATGATACCTAGCGTCGAAAGGCCGTTTACGAATGAAATTAGTTATTGTCGAGTCTCCAAAAAAATGTGATACCATCGGAAGATATTTGGGTCATGACTATAAAGTCATGGCGTCCCAAGGTCACATCAGAGACCTCTCAATGAGAGGTAAGGGAGGCCTTGGAATCGACGTCGAAGGAGGGTTTATCCCTAACTTTGTCGTCGCCAGCGGCAAACAGAAGATCATAAACGAGCTTGCACGTGCCGCGAAGAAGGCTGATGAAGTCATTCTCGCAACCGACCCTGACCGCGAAGGAGAGGCCATTTCCTGGCATCTTGCGCAGGTCTTAGGCCTATCCGTCGAGACGACCAAACGCCTTCGTTTCCACGAAATCACCAAACCAGCCCTTTTAGAGGCTATCGATAACCCAAGCACCATCAACATGGATCTCGTCAATTCCCAAGAGACCCGTAGGATGTATGACCGTATCATCGGTTTTAAGCTTTCCTCCCTTCTTCAAAGAACCATCAAATCGAAGTCAGCCGGACGTGTCCAATCCGTCACTCTCAGGATGATCGTCGATAACGATAAAGAGATCCAAGAATTCAAGCCAGAAGAGTACTGGACCCTTGATATCGTGCTTGATATCAATGGCACCAAAGTCACCGCCTCTTTGGACAAAATCGACGGCAAAACCGCCACGATTCATAACAAAGAAGAAGCGGAAGCCCTTCTCAAACGCTTATCCGACACCTACCATGTCGCCTCTTTGACGAAGACCAAAAAACGTGTTCCATCAAAGCTCCCATTCACAACCTCAACGATGCAGCAAGAAGCCTATAACCGCTTCAAGTTCAGCACCTCGATGACCCAATCCCTCGCCCAGAAACTCTATGAAGGTTTGGAGGTCAACGGTGAGCATGTCGGTCTTATCACCTACATGCGTACTGACAGCACCCGCTTGAGCGATAACTTCTATTACAACCACGCCAAACCATTCATCCTCGAGACCTTCGGTGATGAATACCTTGGCAACGTCAAATTCGGAAAGAAGCAGGAGAGGATTCAGGATGCCCACGAAGCCATCCGTCCTACCGGCACTCACAGAACTCCAGAAATCGTCGCTAAATTCGTCGGTGAACGTGAGGCTAAGCTTTATAAGCTTATCTATGACCGCGCTTTAGCGTCAGTCATGTCTGACAAAGTCGAAGAAGTCACGACCGTCATCTTCGAAGAGAATGGCCTTTCCTTCAAGACCGTTGGAACCAGAACCCTTTTCAAGGGTTACGAAGCCATCTATGGCGAATTCGAAGACGATGACACCAAGCTTCTTCCTTTGATCGAAGACAACGGAATCTATAACCGCGTCGAAACCAAAAATGAGCAGAAGTTCACCAAGGCTCCTGCCAGATACACCGAAGCCCGTGTCGTTAAGATGATGGAAGAAAAAGGCATCGGCCGTCCATCAACCTATGCGAGCACCATCAAATTACTTATCGCCCATGGATATGTCACCTCCAAAGGAGGTGTCCTTACCCCAACCGAAACCGGTACCCGTACCACTTTGGTCATGGAAGATTGCTTCCCAGCCATCGTTTCCTTTGACTACACCGCCAAGATGGAAAGCCAGCTCGATGAAATCGAGGAAGGAAAACTCAAGAAGCTTGATGCCATGAACAGTTTCTATGGCCCATTCATCAAAGATCTTGAAGTCGCGACCGAGAGAATCGGAAAACGTGACCCTGCCTTAGAAAACCCAGTCGGCGTTTGCCCAGATTGCGGATCTCCTCTTGTCACCAAGAAGAGTCGTTATGGAACCTTTGTCGCCTGCTCGAATTACCCAACTTGCCATTACGTTCAGAAAGAGCCAAGCAATACCAAACTAACCGGTGAGCTTTGCCCAGAATGCGGCAAACCTCTCGTCATCAGAAAAGATAAGAAGAGTGGCAAAGAATTCATTGCCTGCTCTGGTTTCCCAAAGTGTCATTACATCAAGAACATCGATGGAACCGAGGCTCCAAAGAAAGAAACCTTCACTCCTGATCAATATGTCAAACCATGTCCAAAGTGCAAAACCGGACACCTCGTCCTTAAGCATGGCAAGAAGGTTGATTTCCTTGGATGCACCAACTTCCCGAAATGCCGTCACCATGAATGGTTGACCGAGAAGAAGAAATGAAAGAAGTAACTATTGTGGGGGCAGGTCTTGCGGGTAGCGAGGCCGCCTTCTTCTTATTAAAGAAGGGTTATAAAGTTCACCTCTATGAGAGGCGTCCTTTAGTCGATGACGGAGCCCATACGACAGACGCTTTCGGCGAGCTCGTTTGCTCCAATTCCCTCAAGAGCGACCGCCTTGATAATGCCTGCGGTCTTCTCAAAGAAGAGATGCGCAAAATGGACTCAATCACCATGGAAGCCGCGGAGATTGCAAGGGTCCCTGGTGGGAACGCTTTAGCCGTCGATCGTGACATATTTGCCTCAAAAATCACTGCAAAACTGACCTCTTTTCCAAATTTGGTCCTTCATAGAGAGGAAATCACTGAGCTTCCTAAAGGCCCGACGATCATCGCCACAGGACCTCTTACAAGCGAATCCCTAATGAACGTTTTGGGCGAAGTGATAGGGGAGAAGAACCTTTCGTTCTTTGACGCTTCCGCACCAATCATCAAAAAGGATTCGATCGACTTCACAAAAGCCTATTTCAAATCAAGATTTGAGCAGGATGATGGAGCCTACATCAACTGCGGTTTCTCAAAAGAGGAATACACCAACTTCGTTAATGAGCTTGTGAACGCCAAGAAAGCCTTGGTTCACGAATTCGATACCCGTTATTTCGAAGGCTGCTTGCCAATCGAAGTCATTGCCAGCCGTGGTTTCGAAACCCTTAGGCACGGACCTCTTAAACCTTTTGGTTTATGGACCGAAGAACATCCTAGGGCGTATGCGATCGCCCAGCTTAGGCAAGACACCAAACTCGGTGATTATTACAACCTCGTTGGTTTCCAAACCAACCTCACGTACCCAGAGCAGAAGAGAGTTTTCCAAATGATCCCTGGCTTAGAGCATGCGGAGTTCCTCCGTTATGGCCTTATGCACAGAAACTCATACATCAACGCTCCAAAAGCCTTGAACGAAGACCTTTCCTTGAAGAATTCTCCGAACGTCTATATCGCCGGTCAGCTTTCTGGCGTCGAAGGCTATGTCGAAAGCGCAGCGACAGGAATCATTGCCGCCATCAACCTTTGGAGAAAGGAAGAAGGCAAAGCCTTCAACCAAGCTCCAAGATGTTCCGTCATCGGATCTTTGCTTGATTACATCCTCCATGCCGCAAGCAACAAATTCGAACCGATGAACGCCAACTGGGCGATTGTCCCAGACAGTGCGAAAGAAAAACGCGAACAGGCTATTTCAAAGGCCCTCCAAGAGATAGAATCTTATTGGAGAGACGCCAATGAATAAGGTTGAGAAAGAATACTTAGATTTTCTTAAAGCCAAACTCTATAGCGAACACACCCTCGATTCTTACCAAAGAGACATCGATTCCTTTTTTGTTTACCTCAACAAAGAAGGCCTTCTTTTCGACGCCGTTACTAAAGTAAACATCCGTAACTTCCTAAGCGAAGAACTCGGTAGGGGGGTCTCAGCGAGATCCTGCCAAAGAAGGATAACCGCTCTCCGTCGTTTCTACGATTATCTAGCCCACCAGCAATACGTTGTCGTTAACCCCTTCCTTCAGGTCACCGCACCAAAGAAGGGAGTGCGTTACCCAGACACTTTGACAGTTGAGCAAGTCAACGAGCTTCTTAAAGAAAATGCCAAAAGAACTGATGACTTCATGCTCCGTGACCAAGCCATCCTCGAACTCATGTATGCTTCTGGCGTCCGTGCCAGCGAACTCATCAACATCAAGATGAGGGAGATCGATTATCGTTCTAGAACCATCAAGGTATACGGCAAAGGCAAGAAAGAGAGAATCGTTCCTTTCGGAAGAACCGCTGAGACAGCCATGAAGAAATACGCCGAGAAATCTAGGCCTGTCCTTGCCTCCTTAAGAAACAGCAACAAGTCACAAGAATCATTCTTCCTTTCAGGAAAAGGAGAGAACCTCACAGTCAGAGGTTTGGAATACATCCTCAAGCAGGTTGAGATCAAAACAGGATGCCGTTATGGCCTCCATCCACATGAGATGAGGCATAGCTTTGCTACCCATCTTTTGGACAATGGAGCGGACCTCCGACTCATCCAAGAACTCCTTGGTCATGAGTCTCTGGATACCACCCAGATCTACACCCATGTTTCGAAGAAAGCGATGATGAAGGAGTACGCCGAACACTTCCCTCGTCAGAGGAAAAAAACGAAATAACCCCTGCAAAAATGGGGTTTTTTACTTTTCGGTTGAGATGACTTTTACTTCTTCCTTGTAAGGAAGGAGGCTTTTTTGTATACTTTACTTCGGCTTTTCTTTGAAAAGGAAAGCTAATACACACCTCATGGATTGAGCACCGTGTTCCCAAAGACGGGCAAAGAAGCTTAAAAAGCGTCTTGGGTGGTCAGCTCCTAGAAGTGAGGGAGGCATAAACAAATGGAGGTCACAAAATGAGTGACGAAATGAAAAAGGTTGAGGCCGTTGAGGCCGAAGCTGCTGAGGAAGAAGCTGCCCCAGCTGCCGAACCAACCATGGCTGAGATTGTCAGAGACCCAAGCGCTCCAATCATCACCGTGAAGAAATTGCTTGAAGCCGGTGTCCACTTCGGACATCAAACCCGCCGCTGGAACCCAAAAATGGGCAGATTCATCTACGGCGCCAGAAACGGTATTTACATCATCGATCTCACCAAGACCGTTGAGCAGGTCAATATCGCTTACAAGAAGTTAAAAGAGATTGTCGAAAAAGGCGGAAAGGTCCTCTTCGTCGGCACCAAAGACAGCGCCAAAGAAGTCGTTGTCAATGCTGCTCTCGTCAGCGGTTCCTTCTACATCTCCAACCGTTGGTTAGGCGGAACCCTCACCAACTTCCGTACCATCCTTGGCCGTACCAAGAGACTTAAAGATCTCGAGGCCATGCAGGAAGACGGATCCTTCGACAAGCTTCCAAAGAAAGAAGTCGCCATCCTTCGCAAAGAGTTAGAGAAACTTTCCCGTAACCTCGAAGGTGTCAAAGAAATGCGCCGTGCCCCACAGGCCATCGTCATCGACGATCCAACCCTTGAGCACAACGCCATCGCCGAAGCCCGCAAGCTCGGCATCCCAACCTTCGCTATCGTTGACACCAACGATGATCCAGAGGTTGTCGACTACCCAATCCCATCCAACAACGATGGTTCCAATGCCTTAAAGCTTTTGATCGGCACCCTTGCTGATGCCATCGTCGAAGCCAAAGGCGGCATCACCGAATACGCTTACACCAAAGACGAAGGCGAAGAGGCTACCATGAAGGATGCCATCCGCAGCGCCGACGCCGCCAACGAAGCCCGCAAGGCCGCCATCCGTGCCCAGCGTGCCGAGCGTGAAGAGCGTTACAAGAAGATGCAGGCCGAAAGAGCTGCCCGTTTCGCCGCCAGACGTGGTGAAAAAGCCGCTGCAGCCGAGGCCCCAAAAGCTGAAGAGAAGCCAGCCGAAGAAGCTGCTGCTCCAGCCGAAGCCAAAGAAGAAGCTAAAGCCTAAGCAAAACATAAAGGAGTTAACACAATGGCCGAACAAAGCAAAATTGAAGCTATCAAGTCCCTCAAGGAGCGCACTGGCGCTGGCATGATGGACTGCAAGAAAGCTCTCGAAGAAAACGATTACGACATCGAAAAAGCGATCGACGTCCTCCGTGAGAAGGGCATCGTCAAAGCCGCCAAGCGTGCTAACAGAACCGCCGCTGAGGGCTTAGCTGTCATCAAAACCTGCGATGGTTGTGGCAAAGCCGCCATCATCGAGGTCAACTGCGAAACTGACTTCGTCAGCGCTACCGATAAGTTCCACGCCTTCGGTGAAGGCGCCGCTGAATTCGTTCTTAAGAACGAGCCAGCTTCCATCGAAGAAGCTCAGGCTGGCGTTAAGGATCTCCAAGACGCTACCGCCCTTGCCACCGGTGAGAAGCTCGTCTTCCGTCGCTATAAGATCCTCAAGAAGGCTGAAGGCCAGGGATTTGGCACCTACATCCACATGGGTGGAAAGATCGGTGTCGTCGTCATCCTTGAAAAGGAAGATGCCGAATTAGCCAACCAGTTGGCCATGCACATCGCTGCCAACAATCCTCTCTACCTCGCCCTCGAAGACGTTCCAGCCGCCGAGAGAGAAAGAGAGCAGAAGATCGCCGAGACCGAAGTCGCCAATGACGAGAAACTCGCCAACAAGCCAGAACAGGTCAAAGCTCAGATCGCCCAGCGCAAAGTCGACAAGGTTCTCTCCCAGAGCTGCCTTACCTTCCAGAAGTGGTTACTCGACGAATCCAAGACCGTCGGTCAGCTTCTTGGTGAGAAGGGCAACAAGGTTGTCACCTTCGTCCGCTTCCAGGTTGGCGATGGCGTCGAAGCCGCTGCTTAATCTATTAGCCGATTAAAAATCAAGTCCTCACATTGTGGGGACTTTTTTCATATAAAAAAGTTGTCGCTCGAATCTTCTCTTCTTTGTATAATAAAACCAATATGAAACCTATTTATAAAAGAGTAATCATCAAACTCTCCGGCGAGGCTTTAGCTGACCAGGAGAATCATTCTATTTACGACAGGGCAAAACTCCAAAAGATTGCCAACACGATCAAAGAGGTCGCTGACACCGGAGTCCAAATCGGCATCGTCGTCGGTGCTGGAAACATCTGGCGTGGCAAGCTTGCCGACACAGTCGGCATCGACCATTCGACCGCTGACTACATGGGCATGCTTGGCACCATCATGAATGGTTTGGCCATCCAAAGCGCCTGTGAGGAAAGAGGCCTCGACACCAGAGTCGCAAGCGCCATCAACGTCCCACAGGTCTGCGAACCATACATCCGTAGAAAAGCCATCCATCATCTCAATAAGAACTGCGTCGTCATCTTCGCCGGCGGAACCGGAAACCCATTCTTCACCACCGACAGCAACGCCGCCCTCAAAGCTCTTGATTGCGATGCGGATGCCATCCTTATGGGCAAGAACAACGTGGAAGGCGTCTATGACTCTGACCCACGCACCAACCCAAATGCCAAGCTTCTCAAAAAGCTCACCTTCCAGGAGACCATCGAAAAGCAGCTTCAGGTCATGGATCTCACAGCGGTGGCCCAGTTAGAGAAAACCAAAATCAAAATCCACGTATTCAATATGGAAGAACCAGAGAACATCATGAAGGTTCTCATGGGAGAAGACGTCGGAAGTGTCATATCGGAGGAATAACATATGGATCCAATCGTCAACGAATGCAAAGAACAGATGGAGAAATCCGTCAGAAGCCTTAACGACAACTTCGGAAAGTTAAGGAGCGCTCAGGCCAACCCATCCGTCCTTAACGGTATCAAAGCTGATTACTATGGTGACAAGATTGCCATCACCGACATCTGCTCGATCACCAAGCCAGAGCCAAGACAGCTCGTCGTCAAACCTTACTCCCACGAGGATCTTAAGGCTGTCGCGACCGCTATCACTGCCGCCAACATCGGCATCAACCCACAGGTTGAAGCGGACCTCGTCCGTCTTATCTTCCCAGCCATGACCGAGGAGAACCGTAAGGCCACAGTCAAGCAAGCCAAAGGCTTTGCCGAAGATGCCAAGGTTGCCATCAGAAACATCAGACGTGATTATCTCGCCATGCTTAAGGAAGATGATTCCATGTCCGATGATTATCGCGATAGAGTGGAGAAAGATCTCGAGAAAGTCGTCACCGATATCATGAAAGCCATCGATGATGCCTATGCCGCCAAAGAAAAAGAGATCATGACGATCTAACCTCAAAAACAAATAAAATCCCCTGAATTTGCAGGGGATTTTTTGTTGTCCAGACTGTTATTCGATATAGATGTAAGGGCTGGTTTTAGTCTCTTTTAGAAGTTGGATATAGCAATCGCTGATGCCTTCAGCCCAGCCATCTTCTTTGACAATCTTTTCCCAATCGGTTTTGTTGCCGTTGAAGTTGATGTAATTCATCTTGCAGCCTTTGAAGACGGCTTTTCCAATTTTGGATAAGGAACCTGACAGATTGATCTGAGTCAATGAGGAGCAATCTTCGAAAGCCGAATCTCCAAGTGCGGTAAGGTTGTCGGCAAGAGTCACATCGGTGAGAAGTGGATTGTTATAGAATGCATGGTCTCCGATCTCTTGTTTGCCCTCTTTAACGCTTCTGAACGAAACCTTGGTTAAGGAAGGTAAATTGGAGAAACAATAAGAACCAATCTCTTTATAAAGAGATTGCGCATAGATTGCGTTAATCTTTTCGCCTTTGGTTTTAATGGCGCATTCATCTCCGCCGCCGAACGAATAGACGGAATAATTCTTTCCATCAATTTTGACGGATGAAGGAAGGACGAAAGTGGTGGCGTTGTTAATTGAAGCGATGTTCTCGATGTGGACGTATTCGCGGTCTGCGCTATCAGTCCTTATTTCATATTCGAAGTTTCCGACGCCGAGGAATTTGTCATCAGCGTTATAGAAACCAGCTAAGTCTTGATTCCAGTCAAAGTAGTATTCGATTGGGCGTTTGGCTCTTTCGCTATCGTTGACCGCGCCCACAATCATGACTGTCGTGAAAGTGGCAACCAAAAGAACGCCAATCGAACCAATGATCCATGTCGCCTTCTTTTCTTTAGGAGACATCTTTTTGGATTCTAATGGGGTTTTGTCAGGGATTTCTTGCGTTTCTACAACGTTTTCCGACTCAACTTTGACTTCGTTTTCTTCCATAAGTGAGACTATTTTATCTTTATTCGTTTCCTAATGCACTCCTTTCAAAGCAAGAACGTCGAAAGGAAATTTTTTCCTTTATTCGCCCTTACGTATTTTCTAGTTCCTCAAATCAGTCTATAATTTCACTCAATGAGTGAAGAATTTGTTTTGAAAAAGAAGCTAGACCACGTAGCTTTCATTATGGACGGGAATGGACGTTGGGCGAACCTCCGTGGACTCCCTCGTCACCTCGGTCACAAAGAGGCCTGCCGTCGCTTGATTGAGATTTATGACCTATGTCGTGAGTTCAAAATCAAGTACGCCAGCTTCTATGCTTTTTCGACTGAGAACTGGAACCGCCCACAAGACGAGATAGGCCACCTCATGGACTATCTTGAGGAATTCTTCCATCGCGAGATCGATTACATCATGAAGACCGGTGGCAGAGTCGTTGTCTCTGGCGATTTAGGCCGTATCAGAGAGCAGACCAGAAAGGTTTGCTTGGAGGCCATTGAGATGACAAAGAACAATGATGCCTGTGTCTTCAACGTCTGCCTCAATTATGGTGGACGCGATGAAATCGTGAGAGCCACAAAGAAATTCGCCGAAGCTTATAAGAATGGCGAAGCCAAACTTGAGGACCTTGATGAAAACTCCTTCAAGAACTACCTTTGGCAACCTGATATGCCTGATGTTGATCTGATGATCAGGACAAGCGGGGAACAAAGACTTTCAAATTACATGCTATATCAAAATGCCTATGCGGAATTTGTCTTCACTGAAGTGAAGTGGCCTGATTTCCGCCGCAAAGCATTCATCGATTGTTTGAAGGAATATCAAAACAGAAACCGCCGTTATGGGGGATTAAAGAATGAGTAAGAAAATCGGAAACATCGAAATCAATACGCCGCCAGAGGGTTACAAGACCTCTCTTAGGAGCAGGCTCATCGTTGCCGGTGTTCTTTTGGTAACCGCTGTTCCAACTTTCATCCTTGGAGGTTGGTTCTACTTCTTCGCCATCATGGCGTTCCTTTTGGTTGCAATCGCTGAGGTCATCAAAGCTCCTCGCAAGAAATATAACTGGTTCGTCTACGTCGCTACGTACGCCATCATTCTTTCCTTCGTTTACTGGATGTTTTTCAAAGGAAACATGGATAGCTATCTTGACTACCTTGAGAATCCTGCTTTATTCCCCGATGGCTTTGTCATATCGCTTGACCAACACTATAAGAGCTTTGAAGTCTCTGTTATTGGCATCGCCGCCTCTCTTCTTGTTTATTGTGTCGTCGGCATTTTGGACAAGAACTTTGGGCTAGATGACATTGCCTATTTCTTCTTCATGTCTTTACTTGTTGGCCTTGGCTTCCAATCTTTCTATTTCATCAGATACTTCCCAATCAAGGCTGCGGCCGATCCGCTTGCTGCTTATGCTGGTGTGACATGGGGCGGGCAAGCCTATGGCCCTGAGTTAATCAATAACAACTTCTTCAAATACTTCGGTTCGTTTGAACTTCTCTTGTTCGTCTTCATCGCTCCGATGTTCAGCGACATCGCTGCTTATTTCGGCGGCGTTTATTTCGGCAAACACAAGCTCAATGAAAGAATCTCTCCAAAGAAAACCTGGGAAGGTTTCTATTGGGGCATCATCGTTGGCTTTGTCGCTTCAGCGGCATTTGGTTTAATCCTCGCCGCTACCGGACACCCAATCCTTCCATTCCTTACTATCGACAAATGGTATTACATCGTTTTGATCGCGCTTGTCGAACCGATTCTTGGGACTGTCGGAGATCTCTCATTCAGTCTCATCAAACGCTATTACGACATCAAAGACTACGGAAACATCCTTAGAGGGCATGGCGGCATTCTTGACCGTGCTGACAGCGTCATTTTTGCAAGCATCGGCGCCGTCATCATCCTTGTCCTCATGAAGAACGGCTGGAATTTCTTGATTTAGTCTATGCGTAAAGTTTTGCTTCTAGGCGCCTCTGGAAATATAGGCGTCCAGTCACTTGATATTTTTGAAGCCGACAGGGCCTCTTTTGAGCTTGTCGGTATTAGTGTTGGGAAGCAAACTGACAAGATCGAACCAATCCTCAAGAGATTCCCATCAGTCAAAGGGGTTTATTGCATTGATGAGGGTTTTGCCAAGGATTTAAAAGAAAAACACCCAGAATTGGATGTCTTTTCGGGCGAGAACGGATTATCCGAACTCATTAGAAACAGCGATGCCGATATGATTGAGAACGCCCTTGTCGGATTCTCCGGCTTAGTGCCTTCCGTAACTGCTTTGGAAGAGAATAAGATCCTTTGCCTTGCTAACAAAGAGAGCCTTGTCGTTGGTGGAGACATCATCAACAAACTTCTTGACGAAGGTCATGGAAAGATGTGGCCGATCGATTCTGAGCATGTTGCTATTGCGAAGTGCTTCTCCAAAGTGAATCCAGAGGACGTTGAGAAGATTCTTCTTACCGGAAGCGGTGGCGCTTTCCGTAATCTCAAACTAGACGAACTCGATAACGTCACTCCAGAGATGGCTCTCCATCATCCAACTTGGAATATGGGTGCCAAGATCACCATAGACAGCGACACCATGATGAACAAAGGCTTTGAGATCATCGAAGCCCATCACTTGTTCCGTTATGACGTCGACAAGGTCGAAGTCATTCTCCATGATGAAAGCAACCTTCATTCCGCCTTGCTCTTGAAAGACGGAACCATCGTTGGCGATGTCAGCAAACCAGACATGCACGGACCTATCGCGTATGCGCTATACGAAGGCAAAGCGCCTTTCGAAGTGTTCAAAGTGAAGAAACTCGAAGACTTTGGCCCGTTCCATTTCCATAAGTTCAACCCAGAGAGATACCCAGCCGTTCCTCTTTGCATCAAAGCCCTCAAGATGGGTGGAACCGCAACCGCGGTCATCAACGCCGCAAACGAGATTGCTATCGCTCTATTCCTCGAAGGAAAAATCCGTTTCTCCGACATTGTCAAAGTAAACGAAATGACCTTGAGTCATTTTACTAATATAATGAATCCAACTCTCACCACCTTGGTGAGCGTCGATAAAGAGGTGCGTCAGTACGTTCGTACAACATTTGAGAAAGGAGTTAACTGAGCATGCAGATTTTTACGACCATAATCGTCATGATAGTCATGCTCGGGATTCTTATCTCAACCCACGAGCTTGGACATTTAGCGGTGGCAAAGGCCTATAACGTCTATTGCCTTGAATACTCAATTGGCATCGGTCCTGCCATCTTTAAGCACAAGAAAAAAGATGGGGAGACCACTTTCGCGATCCGCGCCATCCCTCTTGGCGGCTATGTCTCCATGTATGGAGAAGGGCTTGAACTTCCAGAAGGCCAGTCCATCCCAAGAGAACGTTCGATCGAAGGAATCAAGTGGTGGAAGAGATGCCTTGTCTTCATTGCCGGAATCAGCGTCAACCTTCTGACCGCTTTGCTTTTCTGCTTCGTCTACACGACTTGCTTCCCAAATTACTACACCTGCTCATATTTCGACACCGGTTTCAATAAGAACGCCATGGTCGTCGAAGGCGATCCTACCGCCCGCGCATATTGTTTCTGGACTACCGGTGAGATCGGCGGCGAAATCCTTGAATACGATTTCGACCGTCTCTATGCCCCAGAAATAGCGTATGACGATAACGACAACCAGATGGGCTACATCATTGACTGCGATACGAAGATCATCAATGGTGATGGCGAAGAAACTTATGTTGCCGTCTTTAATCTGACAAGCGTCATCAATGAAAACGATGTCTTCACCAACACCACATTCTACAAACCTAAAGCCGGTTATTTTGCCGATGCGATTCAGAAAGAACTCCATCTTGATGCCAAACCAGACATCGCTTTAGGCGCATACACTCCAAGGGCTGGAGACACCATCGTCATGAGTCCAACCTTCCTTAAAGCCTCGAATGTAGAAAGAGGACCGACCGTCCAAGAGTTCTTAGCGACCAAAGACGAATCAAAACAAGTTACCATCATCGTAGATGAGAATGGCGTTCTCAAATCCGATACGGCTTCGATCAAAGTCCATTGTCATCAGTATTGGGCTCCTTTCGGTCAGAGGCTCGCTAACGGATGCTCTCAGTTCAAATACCTCTTCAGCGCCATCGGCGAAGGACTTAAATATCTCTTCAGCGGACACCTTGAGAATGTCGGCTCAATCGTTGCGGCCGGCGGTCAGGTCATGAACATCTCTAATGAGATCGGCTGGATTCAGACCTTCTTCTTCTATGGCGGATTCCTTGCCCTCAACTTAGCTATCTTTAACCTTCTCCCGTTCCCTGGTCTTGATGGATATCAGCTTTTGGTTGTCTTAGTCGAGACCGCTTTCCATAAGAAGATTCCAGAAAAGGTCAAGAATGCCATCTCCCTTGTTGGCGTCATCCTCCTTTTCGGATTCTCATTCTTCATCGTGTTCCGCGATATCATAGGGCTTTTCTAAGATGGATAAGACGCAGCCGAAAATCATCAGATTCCTCGAATCTTTAGGCCTCGAAGACGTTACCCGCTTCGGGATGGATTTCGAATTCGTCAGAAGCGACCCAAACAACAAAGGCGTCGTTCAGATGACGATCAGGAAAGAAACCCCATGGGATTACGCTCTTTTGACTGAATTCTTAGATGCCCTTCAGACCGCAACCTATGGCATGGACATCCGTTTTGTCTATGTCGAAGAGCCAGGGGAGAAAGATATTTCTGAACTCTTCTCCGGTTTCTGTTTCGACAAATGCAGAATCGTCTCGGATGTCTTCGTCAAACATCAGAATGGCCGTTATCTCACTAAGAACGACAAAGAGATCGCTAAGGCCGCTAAAGACTTCAATGCGCTTCTTAAGTTCCTTTCCTACGGCATCAAGATCGAATGCGTTGATGGATTAGAAGAAGAGAAGCCTGAGCCAAAGATTGAAGAGCCAAAAGAAGAACCAAAACCAGTCGAAGAGGTTCCTGAAGAAGAAATCGATGAAGAAGAGCCTGAAGAGGAAAAAGAAGAGGGTTTTGCCGACGAAAATCAAAATATTCCTGACGAATATGACGCTTTGGCAGAAGACGAAGCTCGCCATGAAGAAGAACTTAGAGCCGCTTTCGCCCAATACAAAAAAGACGAAAGAATCATGGAGCAGCTCTCCCATAATATCCATTCGAAAGGGAACTACTATAGACTCGAGAACATAAAAGGCATTTATGAGAACGTCGGTGGCAATTACGAAATCACCGGTTACGTTTTCGGATACGAAATGCGCACCACAAGAAGAGGCCAGGCTATGGCCACCTTCGGACTTGGTGACGAGACAAGCGCGATCAACGTCAGAGGCGTTGAAGACAAGGAAGTCTTATCTCCTGCCGTCCTTGCCTCGATTGGCAATGGCGCTCACTTAAGAGTCAGAGGCGCAATCAAGATCGAAGATAGGCCAGGACCAAATGAAGGTCTCTATCAGCTTTATCTCCATTCCTTTGACGTGCTTCCTCCAAAGCCACTTCGTGAGGATCCTTGCGAAGAGAAGCGCGTTGAGCTCCACGCCCACACGAAGATGAGTGCGATGGATGGCCTTGCTGAAGCAAGCGATTACGTCAAACTCGCGCATCATATGGGCATGAAAGCGGTGGCCATCACCGACCACGGCGTCATCCAATCCTTCCCGCAAGCCGAAGGAGCCTGCTTAGACATCAATAGCAAAATCACCGACCCAGAGGACAAATTCAAAGTCCTCTACGGCGTTGAGTTATACGCCTTCAAAAAGCCACGTTATGGCTGGAACTTCGTTGATACTCCTCTTTCCAAAGGAAAGTACTGCGTATTCGATTTCGAAACCACAGGTCTTTCTTCCAAGTACGACAGAATCACCGAATTCGGTGCTGTTTTGGTCGTCGATGGCCTTGTGGCTGACAGAAAAGATTTCTTCGTCAACGCCGGCGTTCATATCCCTGAATACATCCAGAGGAAGACTCACATCACCGATGAGATGATCAAAGACGGCCTTACCGAAAAAGAAGCCGCTCTCGAAATCGAGAAGTTCGCTGAAGGCTGCATCCTTGTCTCTCACAACGCTCAATTCGACGTTGGCTTCCTTAATGCCCTTCGCCTTAGAGTCGGCCTTCCAAAAGACAAACATCCAGTCATCGATACTTTAGCTTTATCTCACTATCTCTTCCCAGGGGCCGCTAAACATAACTTAGGCGCTTTGTCCCGCAACTTGAAATTAGACGTCTACGATGACGAAAAGGCTCACCGCGCTGACTTCGACGCCGAAGCTTTAAACTCGGTTTGGCAATCCATCATCCCGATGCTTGAAAAGAACGGATGCCGCACTCACAAAGATCTCAAAGACCTCGTGTGCACCGACAAGAAGATGTACAAGCACACCTACACCGAACACGTTATCGCCATCGCCAAGAACCAAGAAGGCATCAAAGCCTTATATCGTTTGGTCAGCCATAGCGAAACCAAATACATGACTCTCAACTCAGTTCCGAAGATCTCCTATGACGAGATTGCCGAAGAACGTGAGAACCTCCTTCTTGGCAGCGCCTGCTTCAATGGCTCTGTCTTCCAAAACGCCATGCTCAAGAGCGATGAGGAACTTGAGGAAGCAATGAGCTTCTTTGATTACATCGAAGTTCAACCTCGTGAGAACTATTCTTGGCTCATCAACGACCACCAGCTTGATGAAGAGAGACTTCTCGACATCCTCAAAAACATCGTTTCGACAGCAGATAAGATCGGTAAGCCAGTCTGCGCTACGGGCGATTGCCATTATCTCAACCCAGAAGACAAAATCTCCCGTGACGTTTTCATCTGCGCCAAAGCCATCGGTGGAGTTAACCATCCTCTTTGGACTTGGTCTCGTGAAAGCGGAAGAGAAACCTACGAGAACCCAGACCAGCATTTCAGAACCACCAAGGAGATGCTTGATGAGTTCACTGAATGGTTAGGCGAAGAGAAAGCAAAAGAGATCGTCATCACGAATACGAACAAGATCGCTGACCAAGTCGAACCGGTCGAAATCTTGAAGACAAGACTATACACACCAGACGCAAACCTCCCTGGTTCAAAAGAGAAATTAGAGGAGATTTGCTGGGAAAATTTGAAAAATAGATACGGAATTGAGAAGGATATCGAATATCCTGAAGGAAGTCCGCAAGCAATCATCAAAAACCGTTTGGCCCAGGAGCTTAACGGTATTATCGGTAATGGTTACGCCGTTACCTATTACATTGCTCACCTCCTCGTTAAGAAGGCTGCGGATGATGGCTTCTTCGTTGGAAGCCGTGGTTCCGTCGGTTCCTCTTTCGCTGCCACGATGGCGGACATCACCGAGGTCAACCCTCTTGCCCCTCACTATGTGTGCCCACACTGCAAACACATCGAATGGGCTGAAGACAAACTGCTTAAGAGTGCTTACGATCTTCCAGCCAAGAAGTGCCCAGAATGCGGCAAGCCAATGATCACCGCGGGTCAATCGATCCCGTTCCAGGTCTTCTTAGGCTTCCACGCTGAAAAGGTTCCTGATATCGACCTTAACTTCGACGCCGATTACCAGGCTAGAGCCCACGCTTATACCCGTGAGCTTCTTTCGACGCCAGAAGAGAACAAGTTATACAAAGCCGGCGAGACAGTTGATTCTCCTCACGTTATCCGTGCAGGAACCATCTCCTGTTCCGAAGAGAAGAACGCCATCGGTTACGTCAAAGGCTATTACGAAAGAGTCCTTAAGAAGCCGGTTGCTTTAAACGACAACGCATACGTCAAATACATCGCCTCCAAGTGCACAGGCGTCAAGAAGACGACTGGTCAGCACCCTGGTGGCATCGTCGTCATTCCTGCCGATATGGAAATCTTTGATTTCTCGCCATATCAGTACCCAGCAGACGATGAATCTGTAGGATGGTTAACAACCCACTACGAATTCGCGAGCATGCACGACAGCTGCCTCAAGCTCGATGAACTTGGCCACGTCGATCCGCTTGCCCTCCGCAAAATGAAAGACTTCACTGGCATCGATTTCAAGACGATCCCAATGAACGATAAGAAAGTCCTTTCGCTTTTCAGCACGAATAAGGCCCTTGGCATTCAGCTTTCAGGCAACTCCGATACTCAGAAGTTCATCGCTGAGACCTATAAGACTGGTTCCATCGCTCTTCCTGAATTCGGAACGACCTTCGTCCAAGGCCTCATCAAGCAAGCGAAACCTCATACCTTCAACGACCTTCTCATCATCTCTGGTCTCTCCCATGGTACCGACGTCTGGAACAACAACGCCCAAGACCTCATCATGAAGAACGGCCTTCAGCTTAATGACGTTATCGGATGCCGTGACGATATCATGAACTACCTCATCGATATGGGTGTCGATAACGGCCTCGCCTTCAAAATCATGGAATACGTCCGTAAGAATAAGAACGGCAAGCCGCTCAAAGACGAATTCATCAAAGCCATGAAGGAACACGATGTCCCTGATTGGTATATCGAATCCTGCAAGAAGATCCGTTACCTCTTCCCACGTGCCCACGCGACCGCCTACGTTATGTCAGCCGTCCGTGTCGCTTGGTACAAGGTCTATCAACCAACTGCCTTCTACGCGGTCTATTTCAGCACACGCTGCGACTCCTTCGATATCAAAGCCATGACTTCCCCAATCGATAAGATGGTTGCCGCTATCAAGGATTACCAAGCTAGACGCGATAAGAAACAGACGAACGCCACAGACGAAGAAAAACTTAAAGCCCTTTTGGCTGCTTGCGAGCTTACCGCAAGAGGTTTTAAAGTCGGCAAAGTCGATCTTATGAAGAGCCATTCTTCTGAATGGACGGTAGGGGAAGATGGCAAGACAATCATTCCTCCATTCACCGTTATTCCTAACTTCGGTTCAAAGGCCGCTGAGGCGATTGAAGAAGCGAGAAAAGATGGCGAATTCATCTCCATCGAAGACCTTAAAGACAGGGCCAACCTTGGTTCATCGACCATCGATGCTTTAAGGGAATATGGCAGCCTTGATGGTATGAGCGAGTCGAACCAACTTAGTCTCTTTGATTTCAGTTTCTAAAGTGATAGATTATTAGTCGCTGTCGGGACGTAGCACAGCTTGGTAGTGCGCCTGGTTCGGGACCAGGAGGTCGTGGGTTCGAATCCCATCGTTCCGACCATTACTCGTTATCAAGCCTTTTTTCATCTTTAAATAAGGGTTTAAATCCCGACTTTAGTATGTTGAATGAAACATTTTGATACAAAAAACAGTACATTTTTAAGATAGAAAAGATTTTATTGTGTATTTGAAGGATTAATAAAAAACTATAGCCATAATCGATTGTTAAAGTATATGAAAAATGATAAAAAATAACACATAGAAAGGAGGCAATAATATGAAATATATAAAATATCCTTTTTATCCCAATATTCTAAAAAGAGAGAATAAAGTGCGTTTCAAGAATCTTGATAAAAGAGCTAGGATAAACGCTAGAATAAACAAACTAGTTGCTTATCTTTTAATTATCTTTTATTTCATACAAGTTACTCTTTTTATTTTCCTTATTAAGTTCCTGACTGATGTTATAGAAAATAAAATTTATGAAGCATTAATGATGATAGTGATGGTGTTAATAACCATTGTTGTCCCTCTTGTTGTAACAGGATCATTAATCGGATTAACAACAAAACATCTTCCCCCATCTTCAGTAGGAGAAATAACACTGAAGAATATCAAAGATATTACTACACCTATAAGAACCTATTACAAGATGCAGGGAAGTTCGTTGACAACCAAGTGTTATAGGTGTTCAAATGAATCATTTAATAATAAGGATGTAATTGTTTTTCTTCACAAAAAAAGTATAAGAATTATATTAGATGCTTTTCATACAATTAAGGATTTTGGGTGTTATGAGTTAAAGTATGAAGAAATAGAAACATCATATATTGAAGAAGATGGAATCGTAAAAACATTATTGAAAGCGGATAAGATGGAATTTGTTTTGGGAAAAAGAGTAAAACCGTTTATTAAGAAATGTTTTACTTCATCAAGATGTCCATGCTGTGGATACTATACTTTTCTCGAAGTTGATAGGGGAATGTTTGCCATATGTCCGGTATGCTTTTGGGAAGATGATCCTGAACAGGAAAAAGATCCAAATTACGCTGGCGGTGCTAATCGAGTGTCATTAATAGAAGCAAGAAAAAACTTTTTAAAATATGGAGCATGTACAAAAGAGTCGGTGATACACTGCAGACCTCCTAAAAAAGAAGAAAAAAGCAAATCATAAACGGGGTGTTCACTCTTGTATTAAGATGATTCATCTTTGCCATTTTATTGGAAAGAAAAAAGTTCCCTTAACCGGGAACTATTTTTTATTAGTGGCCCGCCCGAGCCGACTCGAACGGCTGGCGTTTCGCTTAGGAGGCGAACCCTCTATCCATCTGAGGTACGGGCGGAGC